>NZ_JBFRFR010000045.1:0-123105 GCF_052114925.1 Bradyrhizobium sp. 2TAF36
GTTCCGTTCCAGCGTGGACCGTCGAGCGGTTGCGGAAAGCCGCTGATCTGCTGCGTGCAGCGGCCCTGCCCGTCGGACGCGCTGTTGATTGCGGCCTTGCCGGTGACGAAAGCAGCAATCGCGCGACGCTCGTCGTCGTTGCGCTCCTTCGCCATCGCGGCCATGCTGCCGGAGGTCAGCGTCCCCAGCACGTGATCGAACGACATCGCCTGCATGGCGCCGCGCGCGGGCGCGCGGTTCTGGGCATCGCCGGCATCGTGACATTGCGCGCAGTGGGTTGCGTAGAGCGCGGCGCCGTCCTGCTGCGCCAGTGCTGGCGTGGAGCACCAGATCAACAGAGCCGCTACGGCAAAACTCGGCTTCATGGCGTTCTCCGGTATCGTCGGCACGCGACCTAAAGACCGCGTCACACAACCTGAAGTGTATCGCCAGTGCGATCGCGGAAGCAATGGACGTTCCGCCTGCGTCCGTCACATCGCCGTGGCCATGCGGATACGATCGGGCAGTTCATCCAGACGCAATAGGGCAAGGCTCTTGTCGCGCCAGCCGCCGCTGCCCTCCTCGCAACGCTCGTTGATCAGCGCGCGCGGCGACGGCCAGTTGAATGGTGCCTTCTCCATGTTCAGCGCGCGCCAATCGCCATCCGCGCAATCGCGATTTGCATCCCATTCTGGAAATGTCGTGACCAGCAGGAAGCCCGCGCCGCTTTCGGCAAAGCGGGCCACGGCGCGGGCGATGTTGTCGAAGCTCAAATGAACCAGGCAGTCCCGGCACAGGATGACATCTGCGCGCGGCAGCGCATCGCGCGTGATGTCGGCAACGAGAAACCGGCCGGACAACTCGCCGCCGGCCACGCGCCGGCGATTGGTCTCGATCAGCGACGGCACGATGTCGATGCCGGTGTAGTCGAGGTCGAGCTTGATGCGGCCGATCCAGCCGGCATCGCCGCAGGGCGCATCGAGCAGCGAGCGCGCGCCGAGCCGTTGCAGCAGGGGAGGAAGCTCCTCCCGGATCGCGGCGGTCGCCGGGTCCTCCGAGCCGAGGCCCGAGACTGATGTGGCCGCGCCCCACAGGTTGGTCCGCTCGATCCGCTCGAACCGCGCGGCGAGATCGAGGCCGTCAAAGCTCTCGCGGTCCGCAACGAAGCGCTCATGGGCGAGCACGAGTGGACGATTGGTGATCATCGGGCGGGACTCGCGTCAAGACTCCGTCGCAAGCACACTATACAGTCGACGCGTCGCCTCCGAAATCTCCCTGGCGCGAGTTCGCTGATGATTACCCGACGAACGGCCATGACCGGCATCGCCGCGCTGCTGACGTCTATCCCTGCACACGGTGCACCAGGCGAACAGTTCAGCGTCACCTCCGGCAATGACGGCCTGCCTGTATCACGTTACGCGGCGACGGTGGCCGGGAAGCGCCCTGCCGTGATCGTGCTGCACGGGTCCCGCGGCATCGAGCTTAGGCTCCGCGCCTACGAGCGATATGCCGATGCGCTGTCCGCCAAGGGCATCGACGTCTATTTTCTCCGCTATATGACACCGGCCGATACGGCCGCGCTGACGCCGAAGTCCAGCACGCATGAGAGCCGCGATGCCTATCACACGACGCGGTTCGACGATTGGGCCGACACGGTCTCCGCCACCGTGACGGCCATCCTGGGCCGGTCCGACAGTTCCAGGCGCATCGGCCTGCTCGGCTTCTCGCTGGGCGGCTACGTCGCCGCCGACACCGCCGCGCGGGACACGCGTATCGCCGCGCTCGCGGTGCTCTATGGCGGCATCCCCGACGCTATGGCCGCCAAGGTCAAGCACCTGCCGCCCCTGATCGCATTGCATGGCGAGGCAGACAGGAACGTGCCGGTCGCGAAGGGACGGCAACTGGTCGAGCTCGRCAAGTCGGTCGGCGCCGAGGCCGAATTCGTGCCCTATCCAGGCAAAGCCCACGGCTTTGATTTCTCCGACACCGACCCGATGACATCCGATGCGATCGATCGCGTCACACGGTTCTTCCAGCCAAGGCTCGCCGCCTGACCGAGGCGGGTCACGAAGATGGCTCCTGACCGCAGATTGGACCGAAGTTCAACATCAGGTAGCATTCAGCCCGCATGCGCTCGACCACCAGCAAAGAGAAGGCCAAAATCGTTGCCGGCGCCGTGACGGCCGTCGTCATGACGGCGATGCTGTTGGTGTTCGCGCTCGGCCTCTTGCTTCCGCATTAGGCGCGGTGAGCGCGGCGGACGAGTGCCGCCGCACACACTTACGCCGCGCGCACGGTCCGCAAGAATTTTCCGACTTCGTCCTTCAGCCGGTTGCTGTCGGTCGCCAGCATCTTGGCGGTCGAAAGCACCTGCGAGGACGCCGAGCCGGTCTCGGCCGCGCCGCGCTGCACGTCGGTGATATTGGTGGAGACCTGCTGGGTGCCGTGAGCGGCCTGCTGCACGTTGCGCGAGATCTCCTGGGTCGCGGCGCCCTGCTCCTCGACGGCCGCGGCAATGGTGGACGACACCTCCGACAGCCGCTCGATCGTCGCGGAGATGTCGCGGATCGCGTTGACGGATTCCTGGGTCGCGGTCTGGATGCCGGAAATCTGCTGGCTGATCTCGCCGGTCGCCTTCGCGGTCTGCTCGGCCAGCGTCTTCACCTCGGAGGCGACGACCGCGAAGCCGCGGCCGGCCTCGCCGGCGCGTGCCGCCTCGATCGTGGCGTTCAGCGCCAGCAGGTTGGTCTGGCCGGCAATGGTGTTGATCAGCTCGACGACATCGCCGATCCGCGCCGCCGCGATCGAGAGCTCGCTGACCTGCGCGGTCGTGGTGCGCGCCTGGGTGACGGCCTCGCCCGCCATCCGCGCGGATTCCTGCACCTGCCGGCTGATCTCGTTGACCGAGGACGACAGCTCCTCCGTGGCGGTCGCAACCGACTGCACGTTGCCGGTGGCTTCACCCGAAGCGACCGCGACCACCGAGGTCAGCTCCTGCGCGCGTTGCGCGGTGGTGGCCAGCGTCGAGGACGACGCTTCGAGCTCGGTGGACGCCGAGCCCACCGTCTCGATGATCTCGCCGACCGCGCGTTCGAAGCCGTCGGCCAGGTTGACCATGTCACGGCGGCGCCGCTCGGCAGCCTGCTTCTCGATCTCGAGCTGCGCAGCCTTGAGACGTTCGACCTCGAGCGCGTTGGTCTTGAAGACTTCGACGGTCCTGGCCATGTCGCCGATCTCGTCGCTCCGCTCCTTCTCGGGCACCTCGGTCTTGAGATCGTTGCGGGCGAGACCCTCCATGGCGAGCTTGAGCCGGGCGATCGGCCGGGACATCGCATYGAGGCCGATGAACAGCGCGATCGCGATGCCGACGATCAGGCCGCCGGCGCTGACTCCGATCACGGTCCAGGTCGCGGATCTGGCGTCGCGGTTGATGGCTTCCTTGCGGGTGCTGACCGCCCGTGCGGACTCGGTCACGAACTGGACGATGCGTGCGAGGGCCGCGTCCAGCACCGGATCGCACTCCTTGTGCGCACGTTCGGCGGCCTTGGCATTCTCCTCCACGCTGCTTGCCTGCGCACCGGCCTGAAGTACCGGATCGCAGCTGGCGAACGCGGCCTTCAGCTGGTCCCCGATGCTCTTGACCTGGCTGGCGCGCGACGGGTCGTCCTGCACGGCCGCATCGAGGTACTGACTGATTTCGGTGCGGTTCTGGTTCGCGATCTTGAGACGGCCAGCGTTGCCCGCCTCCGTCGCTTCGGTGAAGACCGCATAGAGCGCGGCATGATAGGTCTCGGCGCGGCGCTGGGCCCGCGTCAGGTTGAGCGCCGAGGATTGTGCGGCGGAGAGTTCGGCAAATCCGTCGACGGTCGCCGAAAGTTCACGCGCGGCGAAGCCGGCGACGGCGAGCATCGCGCATCCCATCACCGCCACGATCAGTGCGACCTTCCATACGATTTTCAGATTGTTCAAAAAGCTCATCACAGCCGTCCCAATGCTTCTGCCGACGCATAATCCCAGCAACGGGCATTGGAACCGGTGGACGCTAAGATTTAATGCCAAATCCCCCGAGCAGTCTTACGGAAAAATAACTATTCGGGGGGTCGACGTAAGCCTCGCGTAAGCTTCTGCCTGTTTTGGGGGCGTGATCCGGCCGGAACCGGTCGACGGCGTCAGCCGTTGTCGCCCCATGCGGATCAAGGAAGAAAACCGAAACATGTTTCTGCTGGCGACGGTGACGCTATGCTCTGTCGCCGTGGCCGGCACCGTTGCGCTGTTCGAGCTGGCACCAGGACCGGCTCCGGCAACGCAGGTCGCCGAACGCGCGGCGATCGACCTTACGGCTCCGACGCCGGTCCGGGTGGTGGGCGCGCCGTTCGAGCCCAACATCAACCCGCGCGAGCGATAGCGCTCACGTCGGCGATGCCTCTGTGCCCGCCTCGGGCCGGCCTTGGGCCCGCGCCAATTCCTCCACGAACGCGATCACCTCCGCCCGCTTGTCGGGCGGCAGGGACAAGAACGCACGGACGAGCCTCAGGCCCTGCGCTTCGTCCCACTGGTCCGATTTGACGTCCATTCCCCACTGTCGGGCGGGCGGGAAAAATATGCAATCCCCAGCCGGACACCTCCTTGATTCGGCCGGCCAGCTTTGCTGGAATAGCTCCAACAGAGGTGGACCATGAAGTGGATCAGCGAGCGCGACGCACTGATCGCGCAGACAATGGCCTTCGTCCAATCGGTGACCGGCAAGAAGGGTGACGTCCATCCGCCGGAGAGACCGACGGCTGCACCGGACGTGCCGGTGGGGACCGTCACCGTCGAGACCGTGGCGGTCGAGATATTGCCGGTCGAGATCAAGCCGCCGCCAGTCCCGCTCGCCCCGCCCGTCATGATCCCGCCAGCACGGACAAGCGGCGATTTCCGCTCCGAGATGCAGGCCCGCATCGCCAATTTCCGCAAGCATCAGGAGCGATTCGAGCGTGAGCGGGAGGAGTATTGCGCGGCGACCCTGACCAGGCTCCGCGCGGCCATTCGCGACCCCTCCCTCCGTCCGCCAGCCGAAAACTAAGGCCGACGGTCGATCAGACACCTACAGCCAGGACCAAACCAACCAGAGATTGGCCGCACAGGCGCTGAGCAATCCCAGCGTCAGTGGCAGCAGCATGTGCCCGCAGCAGGTCTTGAGGTCAGTCGTCATGGCCGAAAACATCCGCTGATTCCGGCAAATGAGTCCCAGGGATTCTTTTTTTTGGGATTCAGGACTCGTTAAAGACTCAGGGTCCGCGGCTCCGATCACGCCCCCGTGATCGTCCCGGAACCCCCTGCCCCATGAAGCCGTTAACGCGCTTTCCGGGAGCGGGAAGAATGCCCTACGCCCTGTTCTGCAACGACGCCCAAATCAGCAAGGCCTATCCCAGCGAGGCCGACGTCTGGCAGCTCGCTCAGCAAAGCGGCCTCGTCGTGGATGTCAGCACCGACGACCAGCGCCACGGGCCGCGCCGGGTCCTGGACAATGATTACGAGATCAAGCCCTGCCGGGCCGCCCAAGGCGAGGACCCCGCCAGGAACAAGGCCGAGGCCGAGCAGCAGTCGAGGATGGAGCTTGAGCTGAATTCCTGAGGTTCGGCCGCAAGCCCAGGGTATCTCAGCGAGGGATCTCTCAGGGGGTCGCGGTCGCCAGCGAGGCTTGCTCGCCCGCCAGCACCACGCAGGCCTTGCGGCGGTGCAGCCCGCGGATCGCGCCCGTTACCTTCAGCACCTTGCCGGATGGGCAGGAAGCGTCCTTGACGAAGGCCACCTCATAGGGTGCCAGCATCAGAGGCTCGGATTTGAGGATTGTCTGTGCAGCGCACGGCAGGGAGATGAAGCACGAGAGCACTACTGCCGACACAAAGATACGCATGTCCGTCGTCCCACCAGCCCGGTAATTCTCATATAACGCCTTCCGGAGCGCGAGTTCCGTAGGCGGCAAAAATTATTTTTGCTTTACGCCAGTCCCATGACGCGCGTGAGAACGCGCGCGCCAGACCGTTTGCTTGCAAATGACGCGCCAGATGGTTCACGCAAAGCAAACAACAGGCAGGTAAACAAGGGTCTGGTGGCAAACGAAAGGCCGGCGTGAGCCGGCCCTTGTCAGGTCGTGGTCGCTGTTGGGCGTCAGTAGCGCGAGGCTGCCGGTCCGCCCCAGCCGAAGCGGTAGTTCACACCGACCTTGACGGTATGCTCGTCCTCCCGGCCCCGGACGCCGACGACGTCGGCCGGACCGGAGGTGAAGGTCGTGCTGCCAAAGTTGTAATACTGGTACTCGGCCTTGGCCGACCAGCTCGGTGCGAACATGTATTCGAGGCCGGCACCGACAGTATAGCCGTCCTTGTTGTTGCCAGTGGCGGTGAAGGGCTGCGCCACGCCGGCGACGTTGACGCCGAGGCCGCCATTACGCCAGGCGTAACCGCCCTTGGCATAGACCAGCGCCGGTCCCCAGGTGTAGCCGATGCGGCCGGTCACCGACCCGAGCTGGTCGGTGTTGGACGTCACCTGCGTCCCCAGCGGGAACGTGACACCGTTGTTGTTGGTCGGCAGCCAGGAGTACTGGGCCTCGATACCCACCACCCAATTGGGCGCGAACTGGTAGTCGAAGCCGCCCTGCACGCCGCCCAGGAAGCGGGCGTCGCTCGACTGGAAGCTGCTGTCACCGGCGAACGCGCCGCCGACATGGCCGCCGATGTAGAAACCGGTCCAGTTGTAGATCACCTGCGGCGGCGTATAGGCGGGCGCCTTGGTATAGGTGCGCGGCTGCATGTCGGCCGCGGCGGCCGGTGCAGCCAGCGCCAGCAGAGCGACGGCGCCCAGCAAAATCGTCTTCATGATCATCCCCGTTCTTTCAAATTCGACACTCAGGAAACAACGTGGCGTGAATTAGGTTGCTTCGCGGCGATGCCGGAACGTTGATCGTCTGTAACTGTGACGGGTTGGCAACAACGCGATTTTGTTCCGTCACACCTGCTTGCACCGACTGTTTTCGTCGTCTGCGCAAGGCGGGCTGTAACGATCTGTCGCAAGGCAAACCAGCCCCGTTCAAAGCTCGCCAAATTGTGATCCAGCGGCTCCGGCGGCCCCTGTCCTAGCACCTGCCGATGAAGGCCGGCTTTGCGCTACCGCGCCATCTTTTCCAGTTCCGGAAAGGGTGCGTAAACCGCACCGGCGCAGAGCTCGCCGGCGCGATCGACGATGCGGTCGCCCCGCCCGTTGACGAAGACGGCGGCCCGTTCGCGCATGCCCTTGTAGCTGCCGTCAGTCTCGCGTGGCGTGAAGTGCAGGCAGGCGACGTAGAACTGCCGTCCGCCGATCTCGCGCAGCACCGGATCGGCCATGCTGGCCTCGCGCACGCCGACGGGATTGTTGAGGTAAGCGCGCATCAAGGCCAGCGTGTCACTGCGAAAATTGTCGGGAAACGGCTGCGGCCCTCCCGCCTGGGTCCCCTCCATCAGGGATGGACGATCACCGTCGCTGCCGAAACATGCCGCGAGCGCCAGCGGCAAGACCATAACCAACGCCAAGATCACCGCACGCTTCGCCAATCGCCCCACAGGCCACGCTCTCCGCTCGATCAGACTCGGAGGATGTTCTAGCTCCAAGGTTGCACGAAGGGAATTCGCTCCTGCTCGTAGGCTGCGCAAATAACGCACCGCCCCGCCGTCGGCGCCTGCGCTTTCGCGCTGACGCCGAGACGACGGGCCGGGCCTGAATTCCGCACGCGGCGGCGGGCAATGCCAGGGATGCCGCCGCGCCGGATCAGTCGTTAGCTGCGCTTGTCGATGGCCGCCGGCTTGGTCACGTCAGGCTGCGCCTTCAGCGACTTCTTGGCCGACAGATGCTTGTTGTGGTGGCGATGCGTGCGCACGGCCTTGTGCTCGTCGGGCGTGACCGCGGCATTGGCGTTCATCGCCTTCGACTTGGTATCCACCTTGGCGTCCGCCTTGACGTCGGCGGCCTTCGTGTCGGCCTTGACGCCGGCCTCGGGTTTCACGGCGGTGGTCGACACCTTGGTCTGGCTCTGGTCCGCCTTGATCACCGGCGCGGTCGTGGTGGTCTTGCCGGCTTCAGCGGCGAAGGCCGGGGCTGCGATTACGGAAGCGGCGAGCAAGGCTGCGGAAATGGTCTTCAACATGGTCGGTCTCCTCTTTGAAGGATCTTGAGGCGGCGCCCTCTCGCCTACTCTTCGATCGTGGGTGGAGCCTAGGCGGCGTGCACTGAACCCAATCTGAAGCCCGTCGCAGGCTTCTGTTCATCTCGATGACAAGTTTGTCATCTGCGGAGGGGCGAATAGATCGTGCGAAGCGGGAATGTTTTTGCCCGCTGGGTGTTCCGGTCTTTGGGCAATCGTGTAGGATCGCCACGTTCCATACGGGAGAAGATAGATGCGCAAACTTTCCATGCTTCTGGTACCGGGGCTTGTCTCGATGGCGTTGGCCGCCGGACCGATGCTGACCAGCGCCTACGCCGCGGGCAGCGACGAGCCCTCGCCGCCGCCAAAGTCGGACAGCTCGGCCAAGAAGGGGAAGAAGAAGAGCTCCTCCATCAGCGATCCCAAATTCCTCGCGGCCTATCGCGCCGCCTACACCACGATCTACGACGGTCACGACTACACGAGCGCGATCGGCCAGCTGAAGTCGCTCGAGCGCGACGACGTCGCCGACGTCGCCAATTTGATCGGCTACTCCTATCGCAAGCTCGGCGACTACCAGTCGTCCAAGGTCTATTACGAGATCGCGCTGAAGGACGATCCGAACCACGTCCGCACCTGGCAGTATTACGGCCTCTGGCAGCTCGAGCAGGGCAACCGCGAACAGGCGCAGTACCACCTGAACAAGATCGCCTCGCTCGCCGGCACCGACAGCTCCGAGTATCGCTCGCTCGCCGCGGCGCTCGACAAGCCGACCGGCGCGACGCTCGTCTACTGAGACATCGCATCCTCGAACGAAACGAGCGGGCACAACCTCGGGGTTGTGCCCGTTCCGCTTTCTCGGTTAGCCTCTCGCATCAAGTGCTCCCCTCGCAAATTGGTGCGCAATGGATACGTGGCTGCGATCCGCGATCGACTACATCGGCTCCTGGATCGAATTCCAACAGACGACATTCCAGCAGCCCGGCGTCATCGTCGCATTTGCCCATCGCGGCGAAATCGTCGCCGAGCACGCCTTTGGTCTTGCCAATCTCGACACTGGCGAGAAGCTCACCCCGCGCCACCGCTGCCGTATCGCCTCGCACTCGAAGAGCTTTACCTCCGCCGGCATCATGAAGCTGCGCGACCAGCGCAAGCTCCGGCTCGACGACACGGTCGGCCAATATGTCGGCGGCCTGCACCCGCGCGTTGCCGAGACGACGATCGCGCAGGTGCTCTCGCACAGCGCGGGGCTGACGCGCGACGGCGCCGATTCCGGGCAGTTCATCGACAACCGTCCCTATCTCATGCGCCGCTTCCCAAGGGCGCATCGTTCGCGCGCGGCCACACGCGAAAAGTGCCCTTGGGCGAGCGTTGCGTGATCCCCGGCGACAATCCGACGCACGCGATGGCATCCGCTACGGGCTTCGCCGCCACCGCCGGCGATACGGCCCGCTTCTTCGCGCAGCTTGCGCCCAACGCCAGGAAGAGCGTGCTCTCAGTCGCAAGCCGCCGCGAAATGACCCGGCATCACTGGCGCATCCCGCAGAGTTTCGAGGCCTATTACGGCCTTGGCATCAACGCCGGCAAAACCGACGGCTGGGACTGGTTCGGCCATGGCGGCCATTTTCAGGGTTACATCTCCCGGACCTGCTCCATCCCCGCTTGCGAGCTCGCGATCAGCATCCTCAGCAACTCCATCGACGGCGCGGCGCCGTTCTGGATGGACGGCGCGATGCAGATCCTGCGCGTGTTCAGGACTCGCGGCGCCCCCGACCGCCGCGTGCGCGACTGGAACGGCCGCTGGTGGACGATCTGGGGCGCAACCGATCTCGTCCCCGCGGGCAACCGCGTGCTGGTCGCCAATCCGCAGTTCATCAATCCGTTCATGGATGCCGCCGAGATCGAGGTCACCGGCCGCGACACCGGCAAGCTCGCCTGGGCTGCCGGGTACTCCAGCCACGGCGAGCCGGTGCGCCGCGTCCGTGACGCGCGCGGCAAGGTCAGCGACATCTGGATCGCCGGCGCCAATATCAAGCCGGAGCGTGTCGTGGCACGCGAGATCGCGCGGAGATATCCGCCGCGCAAGCGGCGGCCTACTCTCGGATAAGAGCCTCGACCTCGCTCCGAAACGCCTGCCGCGAGCCGTCGCGCGAATAGAACATGTGGCCACCGGGATAGACGACGAACTTGACCCGCTGCGTGGCGAACGCCGGAAGCTGGTCGAGCACCCGCTTCGATCCGAAATAGGGCGTGGCGAGATCGAATAGGCCGTGCGCGACCAGCACGTTCAGCTTTCCGTCGGTGGCGAGGATCTGGCGCAGCTCCGACACCGACTGGGGCGGGTTGATGCCGCGGCCGAAATCCCAATTGCCCTCGACGGCGCCGTTGAGGACTTCATAGGAGCCATCCGGCCGCCAGTTGAGCTTGCGCGTGAGAACATCGACGGCCGCACTCGTCAGCGGCGCCTGGAGCGCATCGCCCGAGGGATCGCCGAACCGGGAGCTGCTCGAAGCCGGATAGGGATCATAGCCTCGCACCGAGGCGTCGTAGCGCCCCGTCACCTTGCCGTTCTTGCGGTCGAACTCGCGGCGGAATTCACCGACGTCGAAACGGCYGGCGAGCCGGCGGCTCACGGCCTGATCGATCCCGGTAAGCTCGGCGACCTTGTCGGCAAGGCGATTGGTGGCCTCCTTGTCCGCCTCGCCCTTGACGAGGTCGGCCAGGAACTCGCCCCGCGCGTAAGCCTCGACGTCGGCGAGATCGGCGCGCTTGACCGGCCCCTTGGCTTCGCGCGCCACCGCGACATAGCTCGGCAGCGTCGCGACATATTGCAGGAGGCTGGTGCCGGTGAACTCGCGGAAGTCCAGGAGCGGCGACACCAGGATCAATCCCCTGACGCCGACGCCATGCTGGAGCTGCAACTGGCGCACGACCTTCGGCCCGCGAATGCCGCCATAGCTTTCGCCGCCGACATATTTCGGCGAGGTCAGCCGGTCGTGCTTCTCCAGCCAGCGGCGGATCACGAGCGCGATCGAATTGACGTCGCCGTCGACTGAGTAGAAGGACTTGCGCGCGTCCTCGCCGCTGGCAACGAAACGGCTGTAGCCGGTGCTGACGGGATCGATGAAGACGAGATCGGTGAAGTCGAGCCACGTCTCCGCGTTCGGCTTCACATCGGGTGAGGCGGACGGCGACAGGGCTTCGCCATCGAGCGGCAGCCGCCACGGACCCGCAGCGCCGAACTGGAGCCATGCCGAGGACGCGCCGGGACCGCCGTTGAACAGGAACGTCACGGGGCGCGTCGCGCGGTCGGCACCATCGAGCTCATAGGACGTATAGGCGATGTCGGCGAGCGGCTCACCCTTGCCGTCGAACACGCGGATCGAGCCGGCCGTCGCGGTGAAGTCGAGTGCGCGGCCCGGCAGATCGAGCGTCTGCTTCGTGGTCGAATCCGACGGAAGTCGATGCGGCTCGGCGGCGGACGATGAACCCGGTGACGCGCCTGGCGTGTTGCCGCCGCGCCCACCACCCTTCTGTCCCGCTGGGGCCGCCGTCTCGGCGCGCGGCTGCGGCGGATCGTCCGCGCGGGCAAATCCCGCGAGCGCGAAAGTCGACACCGCCAGTACCAGGGTCGCGCGGCGGAGCGCCGGCAAACGCATGACCATGATCGTTCTCCTTGTCCGGCTGCGAGAGCCGGCGAGCATCGCAAGGCTAGCGAGAAATTGCGACGGTTTGGGGGATAGCCGGCCCGGCGGCGCCTGAAGAAGCCGGGCGAGCACAAATCGACCCGGATTTGCCCTGAATCGGGATGGACGCTGTTTGCCTTGAACAGCGGTCCTTCTCGACAATGGAGGCCCAGGTCGTATAGACGAGCCCGGCGGAACTTTCTCCAGCCAGCGGCCCTGCCCGGAAGCCATGACCAAGCCAGCGCGATACAACCGGATCGCCTTTGTCGCGAGCCCAAGCAGCGAGGCGCAAACCGCCTTCGGCCAGCTCACTCGGGACTATGGCAATTGCGACCCGAAAGACGCCGATGTCGTGGTCGCGCTCGGCGGCGACGGACTGATGCTCCAGACGCTGCACCAGAACATGCACTCGGGCAAACCGATCTACGGCATGCACCGCGGCACCGTCGGCTTCCTGATGAACGAGTATTCGACGGTCGACCTTCGCGCCCGTCTCGAGGCGGCGCAGGAATCCGAGATCAACCCGCTCCTGATGCGCGCCACCGACGTCAACGACCGCGTCCACCTGCATCACGCCATCAACGAGGTCGCCCTGTTCCGGCAGACCTTCCAGGCCGCGCGCCTGCGGATCCTGATCGACGAGCGCGAGCGCATGGCTGAGCTGATCGCCGACGGCATCATGGTGGCGACGCCCGCCGGCTCCACCGCCTACAATCTGTCCGCGCAGGGACCGATCCTGCCGATCAACGCCGCGCTGCTGGCGCTGACGCCGATCAGCGCCTTCCGCCCGCGCCGCTGGCGCGGCGCGCTCCTGCCCAATACGGCTTACGTCGTGATCGAGGTGCTGGAGGGCGACAAGCGGCCGGTGGCGGCGGTGGCCGACCATGACGAGGTGCGCGACGTCCGCCGCGTTGAGGTGCTGTCCGACAAGACCATCTCGATGCGCATGCTGTTCGATCCCGGCCATAGCCTGGAAGAGCGCATCCTGCGCGAGCAGTTCGGCTACTGAGCGCCGGCGCGGATCACTGGCCGCAAGACTGAATCGATTCCAGGCCGCCCGCCATGGCGGGATCACCGAGCAGATCGAAATCCCTGACGACGGGAACGAAGCTCTTCGTCTCCGACGTCATCAGATAGATCCTGACAGGCAGCGATCCCTGCGGCGCTGCGTTCGCGCGACAGAATTCCTTGGCTGCCACGCCGAGCCCCATCGACCCGCGTTTGCCTTGCTTCCCCTGCTCGACCATCGACGCACGTAGCGCTTCGAAGCGCGCAGCATCGCCCGGCGACAAGCGATAGGCGTAGGTCGAGGAGCCCAGCGGCGGCGCAGGCAGGCCGGCGCGATCTCGCGGGTCGCTCATCTCCATCATGGCGAAGCTCGTCCTGGTCTCGGCCTCGCCGGCCACTTTGGTGACGACGTCGAGCTTGACGCCGCCCGAACGTGGCCGTAGCGCGTCAGGCAACTGCACGGCGACGCGCAGCATCGACAGATCCGTCGTCCTGGCATCGATGCGGGCAAGCGGCGGGATCGATGTCAGCGGCACCGAGCTGCAACCGGCAAGCATGAGCGCAGCCGCGCTCGCAAGAACACGCGCCAGGCGGTTCATCGCAGGCATCTCCAATCTGGACTTGAAGGATTGGCTAGGCTGATTTCCGGCCGGCCCCGTGCGGCTCCAGCGCGTCGTCCGCGTTCTCGGGGACATATTCCAGGATATCGCCGGGCTGGCAGTCGAGCACGGCGCAGATCCGCTCCAGCGTGTCGAAGCGGATGCCGCGCACCTTGCCCGACTTCAGCAGGGAGACGTTCGCCTCCGTGAGCTCGATGCGCGCAGCAAGCTCGCGCGACCTGATCTTGCGCCTGGCGAGCATGACGTCGAGGTTGACGATGATCGGCATGGTCAGATGATCTCGCTGTTCTCGTGCCACATGCGAACGGCATCGGCCATCACGGTCGCGAAGGCGACGAGCGCGAGGCCACTCAGCACCGACAGCACATGCGACTGCTCGATCCCGAACATGACCACGAGCTGGCCCGGCTGGTTGGCCCGCGTCAGGTTGAGCGTGGTGAGCATCTGCACCAGCGGCGATATCAGCGCGTTGACGATCAGCGCGAGACCCATCCGGCGGATGCGCCAGGCGTTGTCAGTCACGAAGACCTCGCCGCGCGCGAAACGGGAGAACAGCATCGAGAGCCGCAACAGAGCGTAGAGGACAGGCGCAAGTCCGATCAGGCTGATCAGGGCGCCGGCGAGGCGCGTACTGAGGTTGAGCGTGAAGGGCCGCGCCCCCAGCGGGGATTGGGTCGCGATCCAGTGCCGGAGCATCTCGTCGCTCGACCAGAGCAGCGGCACCGCAAGCACGGCGCCGGCGACGCACAGGAGCGCGCCGACGGCCACGATCCGTCCGATGCGCCGCAACCGCGGCTCGACCGGCGCAGGAAAAGGAAACGCGACGACGCTCATCGGACTAGCCCCCATCCAATTGTATATTTTTATCGTTTTACAATAAAAAATGGTAGAATTACGATATTAACTTCTCCCCTTCTCACGCACGCCGCGAAATGCCGGCAGCAACCCTTCCTTAACCCTCGCCGCGATATGGTTAACGAAAGTTGACCGCTCCGGCCCAGGCGTCATGTTCCGCATCGATTTCAACAAGCTGCGCTTCCTCGTCTGCGACGACAATCCGCACATGCGCCGCATCCTGCGGACGCTGCTGCACTCCTTCGGCGCGCGCGAGGTTTACGAGGCCGAGGACGGCGCCACCGCGCTGGAAATGTACAGCCATTACGTGCCCGACATCGTCATCACCGACTGGGCGATGCCGATCTTCGACGGGCTCGAGCTCGCGCAGATGATCCGGCAGCCGGAATCCAAGGGCAATCCTTACGCGCCGATCATCATGCTGACCGGTCATTCCGAGAAGCGCCGCGTCACGGTCGCGCGCGATGCCGGCGTCACCGAATTCCTGGCCAAGCCGATCTCCGCCAAGGGCCTTTACCAGCGCATCCTCAACGTCGTCGCCAATCCCCGGCCCTTCATCAAGACCAAGACCTATTTCGGTCCGGACCGGCGCCGCAACACCAACTCCGCCTATATGGGCCCCGAGCGCCGCGTCGGCGAAAAGCACGAGGTGCTCCAGCAACCCTCGCTGCTCGACAAGGCTCGTTCCTCCATCTAGCGCAACGTCTCACGCGATCGGGGCAGACATCATGGCGAAGAACGGCGCAAAGGACATCGAGGTCACGGCCTTCGCCACGCACCAAGTGATCACGCAGCCCAATCCGCTGCGCAAGGTTCTGCGCCGGGTCGAAGAAAAGGACCTGGACGATCCGGTCGCCCGCGCCGAGCAGGCACTCGCGGGCCTGTCCAGTGAGTTCAAGGACTGGATGACGACCGAGGTCAATCGTCTGTCGGCCGCTTATGTCGCTGTTCGCCATGAGGGCTTCACCAAGGAGCGGCGTGACGAGCTGTTCCGCGCCGCGCACGACATCAAGGGCGACGCTGCGACGTTCGGCTATCCGGCGGCGGCGGGAGTTGCGGAGAGCCTGTGCCGCGTCATCGAGCACGCGCCCGATCTCGACAAGGTGCCGGCCGAGCTGTTCACGCACCACATCAACGCCATCCTCGCCATCGTGCATGAAAACACCAAGCTCGACAGCATCAGCGTCTCCGCCGAGCTCAGCCGCCGCCTGCGTAAAGTCGCCGACGACTATCTCGCCCACGTCAACCGCGACCGCCCCTAGCATCTCGAGGTGATTTTGGCACCGAGCATCGTGCCGGCGGAGTAGCGGCTCCCGCTCTCAATTGCGAGCGCAAGTATCGTAGGGTGGGCAAAGCGACTCGTCCGCCGTAGCTCGAAGAACGAAGGCGGAAGCGTGCCCACCAACTAATATAAGCTGTGCGGATAAATGGTGGGCACGGCGCTACGCGCCTTTGCCCACCCTACGGCGTCTCGTCACGCCGCAATCAGATCGTCATACACCGGATCGAGCGCGTCATCCGCAACGAGCTCGTCGCAGAACAGCCTTGCCTCTTCGCGCGCGGATTCCGTGGCGAAGCGGCGGAGCAGGACCATCAGCGGTTCGGTGGCGCCGCGGTCGGTCTCGCAATGGGTCAGCACGCGCTCGACCATGCGCCGGCGCAGCCGCGCCGCGCCGTCGTCGGTATCGACAAAACCTTGCTCGTGGCAGGCATCGAGCGCGACCTGGAACGCCGCAAAGGTCGCCTCGGGAAGTCCGGCGCGGCGGAGCAGCGCGTGCAGGCTATTGCCGCCACGGTCGTGCAGCAGCGCGCAGACGCGTGCCAGCGGCAGGTCGGCGAGTTCGGCGAGTGCCGCGTCGAACAGATCGAGATTGCTCGACAGCAGCGCGCGCAGGATCAGGCCCGCGGTGAGCTGGCCGGTGACGCGCAGATGATGCACCAGGCCCTGCATGTCCTCGCCGCGCGACCGCGCCGCGATGTTCATGGTGGAGCGATCGCGCACCTCGACCGTGATGCGCTCGGCGCGGTCGACACTCAACCAGTTCCGCGCGACGACGAATTGCGCAAGGGTATCGGAAAGTTTTGCCACCAGCGCGGCGCGCGTTGCGGCCGGCAGATCCTCAAGCACCAGCATCGCCTCGCGGATCGCGGCGAGATGGCCGTGGCGCTCGACGATGCGATTCCAGGAGAACGGCGCGAGTTCGGCGTGGGGATTTTCGATCAGCTCGAGCGCGGCCGCCGCGCAGCCGACTTCGGCGATGGCGGCGCAGACCGACACCGGCAACGCGACGCGGCGGGCGACCGCGCATTGCACCTCGTCATTGCCGGTTGCGACGATGTCGACGAGATCGGCGTCGATCAGCAGCGGCGAATGTTCGAGCACAGGCAGCGCGACGGTCGGCTGGTCCGCCGACAGCGCCCGCACGATCGATGCCGGCGCATCCGTGCTGCGCGCAAAGGCCTCGGCCATCGCCTGCCGCACCAGCGGCGAGGGATCGTCGAGCAGCATCAGGAGCGCACCTTCGGCCGCGATACGGTCGTCATGGGAAAGGTCTGAGATCAGCCAGGCCCGGGCCAATGCCCGCGTTGCCTCGGCCCGCTCGCCGGCGGGCGCCGTCCTGATCCAATTGATGAACTGCCGAACAATCATGTTGCTTCCGGCTTACACAACAAACGAAAACGGTGACGGCTTGTCACCTGCAACACAAAATAAACCACGACGCTTAACAAAGCGTTCACCATAACTGGCTGGTTTTATTGACGTTTTGTTAAGGGAACAAAGCCGCCTGCCACGCGTCCGGGACACGAGAGCAGGTTATTTGCTCGACGACATCAGCTCGAGAACGTACCGCTGCGATCGCTGAAGAGATCGAGCGGTTGCGGCGGACGCACGTCAGGCGTCGCCGATGCGATCGAGGCAAGCGAGGCGTTGTTGCCCCACAATTTCTGCACCGTGGTCGAAACCGGCTGCGTGGTATCGCCGGGCTGATAGATCGAGCGGAATGCGGGCGTGATCGGCGTGTTGTCCGCAGCCGTTGACGACGACGTCGCACTCACCGGCGTAACGCCGCGCGCCTCCGGAAAGGTCTGCAGATAAGCGGCGTTGTCGATGACAGGCGCGGTGGGTTGCACGCCGTTGGCACTTGCGACCTGCGTCGTGGGTGGCGTGTCGCCATACATCGCCATTGCGCTGCGGGTCGTCTTCGAATTCGCCGCGCTGGCGTAGCGCGCATCGAGCACCGAATAGACCTCGGAGACGCTGCGTGCGCGGCCGTCCCTGGCGTAGAAGATCGAGCGGTTGGCGGAGGCCGCGTTCGGGAACAGCCGCGCACCGACCGCTTGCGGATTGTCCTCGGCATTGGCAATCAGTTTGCGGCGCCGCCGACACCCATGAAATGCGCCATGTAGAGTTCGCTGTCAGACGGCCTGCGGCCGAGCAGGCCGGTCAGCTTGAAACTGTTCGACTGCGTCAGCGCTGCGGCCATGGTGGAGGCGGCTTCCGGATCGTCGCGCAGCTTCATGATCGACCGCTTCATGGCGGGATCATCGACAGCGTAGCTGCCCGACGACGTCCTTGTGATGGCGTCGGAATAGTTGCCATAGCCGAGCTGGGTGCCCGCCTCCTTCACCGTACCGAGCCAGGTCTGGTCGATGAACTGGTAGAGCCCGTGGGCGGATGACGTGGTGGCTTCCGCCGTCGGATCGAAATCCGATTCCATCTTGGCGGTCGTCAGCATGTACTGGAAGCTGACGCCCGTCCGGTTGGAGACCTGCTTGATCGCGCCGGCGACGCGTGCCCGCGACGGATCGAGACCCGTCGTCTGAGAGGCACTGGAATTGTCGACCGACATGATGGAGTGCCCGCCCCGTGCGGCGTTGAGCGACGCCGGCAATTCGGCGCCTGTCGTCTCACCGTGGGACAGGTATGGTTAATGCGGGGTTAATCTGCCCCTCCCCGTTATTGCGGCCCGAATTCGGGGTGACGGCCGGCTATTTCTTGTAGACGGCGTCCGGATCGAACAACCTGTCCGCATCAATGAAGACCAGCTTGGCGCCGCCGCCCTCGGCCTCGACCTTGCGGTAAAAGCAGGACCGGCGGCCGGTGTGGCAGGCCGCGCCGATCTGCTCGACACGGATCCAGACCGCGTCCTGGTCGCAATCGGTGCGGATCTCGACCACGCGCTGGGTCTGACCCGACGTCTCACCTTTTCGCCACAAGGCATTGCGCGATCGACTGAAGTACCAGGCCTCGCCGGTCGCAATCGTCTTGCGCAGCGCCTCGTCGTTCATGTACGCGACCATGAGCACGTCACCGGTGGCGACGTCGGTCGCCACGCAGATCACGAGGCCGGCGGCGTCGAACTTCGGCAGGAAAGCGAGGCCTTCCTCGATCTCATGGGAGTGAGCGGACACGGGCGTCCTCGCTAGAGCATGACGCGAACATAGACCTTCGCGAGGTCAGCGCGTCGTGCCTCGCACCAGGGACAGGAAACGAGCTTGCTCCGCCGGATTGTCGCGGAACATGCCTGTGAAGCGGCTGGTGAAGGTCGAGGCACCATGCTTGGCAACGCCGCGCACCGACATGCAGGTATGCTCGGCCTCGATCAGCACGGCCACGCCGCGGGGCTTGAGGATCTCGTCGATAGCCGCCGCGATCTGCGCCGTCATGTGCTCCTGGGTCTGGAGCCTGCGGGCGAAGATGTCGGTCAGGCGCGCAAGCTTCGACAGGCCGACGACGCGTTCCACCGGTGTATAGGCGATGTGCGCCTTGCCGTAGAACGGCATCATGTGATGCTCGCACTGCGAGGTGAACTCGATGTCGCGCACCAGCACGAAGTCGTCATAGCCGGCCGTCTCGCCGAAGGTGCGGTCGAGCACCTCGGCCGGGCACTGGTGGTAGCCCTGATAGAGCTCGTCGAAGGCCTCGACCACACGGCGCGGCGTGTCGAGCAAGCCTTCGCGCGCGGTGTTCTCGCCGATATAGGCGAGCAGCGTCTTCACCGCCGCTTCCGCCTCTGCGCGCGCCGGGCGCGGCTGGTCGGCGCGGACGGCGGCCGCGAGGAATTCGGCAGGGTCAAGCTCAGCCGGGCGGCTCTCGGGCTGGCGGTCGGAGGGCTTGCCCGGGCGGATGGATTTGATCGCAGCGTCCATGTCTACTCCGTTCGACGGCCTCGCGGCCGGAGTGTCACCGGCAGACGGGGCGGCAAGCCGCCAGACGCCTGAAGAGAACAGTTTTGACGAAAAAGGCCCTTTGGGTCATCACGCTGGCAGCGCAGATCTGGACCGCTGCCGCCGCACCGCTGGACTGTTTTTCCGCCAGTTCCGCCCCTATATAGGACCGTGGGCGGCGCCCGCCAAGGCCGATCCGGTGCGGAAGTGTTGGACTCCATCACATGCTGAACGACATCTATAACAAGCGGATCATCGAACTGGCCGGGAATATTCCACGCCTCGGGCGGCTGCCGGACCCCGACGCCACCGCCACCGCCCACTCCAAATTGTGCGGCTCGACCGTGAAGATCGACCTCAAGATGGAGGGCGACAAGGTCACCGACTTCGCCCATGACGTGAAGGCCTGTGCCCTCGGACAAGCCTCTTCATCCATCATGGCAAGTCGCGTCGTCGGCTCGACCGCGAGCGAACTCCGCGAGTTACGCGAAACCGTTCGCAAGATGCTCAAGGAGAACGGCGCGCCTCCTGAAGGCAAATGGGAAGAGATCAAGTTCCTCGAGCCGGTCCGCGACTACAAGGCGCGACACGCCTCGACCCTCCTGACCTTCGATGCCGTGGTCGATGCCATCGGCCAGATCGAGGCGAAAGCCAAGCAGCCGGCCGCGGCGCAGGGCTGATTTGGTCGAGATCGTTCCGGCGCGCGCGCCGGCATGACGATCAGGGAAATCCTACTTTTGCGAGCCTGCGCTTTGCGCTGCACCGGTCGGCACCAAGGCTTCCGCCGTCTTGGTCGATTTGACGGGCTGCGGTTCCGCTTCCGCGCCGAACCTCGCCTGCGTCTTCGGCGCAAGTTCCGCCACCGCGGGCGCCGCGACGTCCACATGCGGCAGCACGTCGGCCACCAGATTGGTGGTCACGAGATTGGTGAGCTTCAGCTCGCCAGCATCCAGCTCGTGCAGATCTTCCCACGGCGGCACGCTGAGCGCGAGCGAGAGCAGGTCGCCGGCGCCGCCCATATCGAACGTGTATTTGGCGAGCCGGCCGATGTCGCGCTCCACGATCATCAGGTCCTGCGCGCTGTAGCTCGCCGCCTTGGCATCGTCGGCACGATCGCCCATCCAGATCTGGTGGACCCGGACATGAGCGGCTTCCGGCACGTAGCGCTTCTTGCCGGCCAGCAGCAGGAACACGCACATGGATTCGCAATAGGCTTCGGGCGCAACCGCCGGACGGGCCGACTGCCCGCTGCGGTTCTGAACGCTGATGCCGACGGTGGTCGAAAGTCCTAGATTGCGGAAGCGCCGGCCGAGCGTGATCGCGTCGTTGACGGAACCGCCGCTGGAGTCGAGCACCACGGTCGTGCCGCCAAGCTGGCGTCCGCGCGAAAACTCCTCGAAATCCCTCGGCGTATCGGCGGTGATGATGCCGACCGCGCTGACCCAGCCGCGGCAGTTCGGGTCGCAGGCGACCCAGTTGAACTTCATCGGCAGCTTGCGCTCTTCGAGGGCGGCACCGGCATGAGCCGTTGTGCCGGTCGTGGCGACAGCTCCGAAGAGCGCGGCGCCAAGCGCGGCTGCCCCAAGCAACAACCAGCCGCGACGGTCGAGGGAATTCAGAAGTCTCAATCTGGTTCCTTCCCCAAGCCCCAAAGGTTCCCCAACAGTCCTCGGTAGCGCCCTCTGAGTCCATCATACGGGCGTATGTTTCTACACACGGTCGTCATAAAAATGGTATCCGGGGGAATACAGATCGTCCACAGGTACTTGCTGCACTGCTCCCAAAAAGCACGGGAAATATGGCGCAGAAACAACAACTTGCGGTTCCCTGCGCCGGAACCGCGCAATACCTCGCTCACGATCGCAGCACAGCGCTCATGAAGCATTCAACCTGCGAGCACTGTTCCACTCCCATCGAGGGCGCGCTCCGGCTCCCGCGCCGATTCGGCCGCGCACTGATCTGGCTCTACCGCCACACGCTCTCGCCGCTGGTCGGCTACAATTGCCGGCACCTGCCGACGTGCTCGGTCTATGGCGACGAGGCGATCGAACGGTTCGGGCTGTGGGCCGGCGGCTGGATGACGCTCGCGCGATTGCTTCGCTGCAATCCTTTCGGCACATCGGGAATCGACAACGTGCCCCTCAGCGCACCGCAAGGCGCGCGCTGGTATCTGCCCTGGCGCTATGGCAGGTGGCGCGGCGTCAACGCATCCTGAAGAGGACCCCGAACGCCGCGGCGCTTCGCGCATCGCTGCCTTGAATGGAACCGGAACTTCACCCTCGCGTTGTTGTGATGCTCCCACGGGAGGAAACAAGAATGCGCTGGAAAATCAGCCCACATTTTCACTTCAGGCTTGGTCCACATCCTGGTTCCAGAAGGCATCACGACCCAAGAACCCTCGACATGATTGCCATCATTGCGCTGCTGACGCTCGTGCTCGGCTCCGGCTGGTATCTGGCGACGAGCCTTGCCACGGCGCCGAGCACCACGGCCTTCATCGTGCCGAGCCAGAGCGTGCACTGGTAGGCTGGACGTTAGAGATCTAGCACCAACCGATCTACACCGGGTTTGGCGACATATCATCAGATGGCGTTCGCGTTCGTACGGCTGGTTGTCATCGCCCGGAGCGCGTGACACCCGCCTCAACAGGCAACCTAACGAAACCAGAAAAAGCGCCCGGGCGGTGGCGGGATCGACTCGGGCGGACGCAGCCGCTTCGGACGCGGCGGCTTTGGCGACGGCTCGGCGGACGAGGTGGTCTCCGCAGCCGGCGCCGTCTCGCTTCCCGGCACCCTCACCGACAGCAGCAAGTTCGATTCATGCGTCCGCCAGCGATAGCCGACGCCGAAATCGATCGGCTGGGCGCGCGTGAACAGTTCAGCGTAGCGCTCCTGGTAGCGGCCGGGGAATTCGTCGATCGGTCCGAGATAGCGGCCGAACGGGAAGAACCGCCACTGTTGCGCATTGTAGTTCGCAAGCGGAATGCCGGAATCGTCCTGGATGATGGTCGCGCTGTTGGCCAGCAGCCAGTTGCGAGCGACGGAGAAGTCGCCCTTGTGCAGGAGATAGGACGCGCTCTTGAGCAGGCTATTGCCGGGCCCGAGCGTCTCGCAGAATTTCAGAAATCCCGTGTTGCGCGCGCTGGCATTGGAGAGATCGGTCGAGAAATAGTACAGCGTGCGCGCCTCGCCGTCGCTTCCGGCAAAGGTGATGCGGACACCGCGCGTCGCGTTCCGTCCCGGATTGTCACCTCCCGTATGCACCCCGCCCTTGTCGTCGAGCGCGATCATCTCGACATTGCGGATGGTCTTGCCGGAGCGCGCGAGGAAGACATAGAGGATCGGCAACGTACCGTTGACCTGGTTGGCGTGCAGGTCGACCTTCATGTGCTTGGTGATGAAGAAGGAGAAGCTCAGGATCGAGCCGAGCGAACGCTCGACATTGTAGAGCGCGGCACCGACCGAGCCGCGCGGCAGCCGCGTCAGGTCAGGCACCGCGCCGACCGGCTCCAGCGCGCCGAGCACGTAGGTGCTGGCCTTGGAGTAGAACGCATCGGCGTAGAGGAAGTCGGGGCCGCTGAACAAATAGAACATGGTCGGCCGGGGCGCGGCCAGATTGACGTCGGCCCAATTGCGGATCTTCGAGAGCTGCCGCTGCTCGAGCTGGGCGAAGGCGCCGTCGAAGAATTTTGCGTGGCGCTGCCAGCCCGGGTCTTTGGTGAGCGTCACCAGCGGCGAGTCCGGCGAAGGCTGCATGCCCGCGAGAAAGCGCGCGGTATCATCGAAGGTGACGTCGGCGGCACGTGCAGACGAGACGGCCGCGGCCAGCAGGGCAAGAGCGACGGCCGCAATTCTCATGGGTCGAAACATGTCTATTCGCGGTGTGATGACGTACCAGCGGCGGCCGGCCGCCTGCGGAAAACAGCATAGATCACCAGACCCGAGAGCATGAGCAGCATCCCCGCCAGCGACTGCACCGGCCGCTCGGTCAACAGGTAGTACATCATGAACGCGGTCACGAGCAGGAAAACGAGCGGCGTGAACGGGTATCCCCAGGCGCGATAGGGCCGCGGCAGGTCGGGATCGGTGATGCGCAGCTTGACGACGCCGGCGACCGTGAAGAACGAACAGAACAACAGCGCGAACTGGATGAAGTCGAGCACCGCCTCGAAGCTGCGCGTGAACAACAGCAGATTGGCGACGGCAAGCTGAAACAGGATGGCATAGGCCGGCGCGCCGCTCACCGATCGCTTCGAGAACACGCGCAGGGCCGGAATGTCCTCGCCCATCGTCATCATCACGCGCGGGCCGATCCACATCATCGCGCTGATCGAGGAGATCAGGCCGACGCAGATCATCGCACCGACGATCCGGCCGCCGAGGCTGCCGAAGATCGCGCTGCCCGCGACGCTGGCAACGTCGAGCTGGCCGGCCAGCGCACTGACCGGCGTCGAGTAGAGAAACACCGCATTCAGCGCGACGTACAGGACGAGCACGATCAGCGTGCCCGCGAGCAGCGCGCGCGGCAGATCGCGTTGCGGCATGTTCATCTCGCCGATGATGTAGGTCGCGGCATTCCAGCCCGAGAACGAGTACATCACGAAGACGAGGCCGATCGCGAAGGGCGCGCTGACGATATGCGCGAGATCACCCGGCTGTGGCGTGAAGACAATCGGCTGCGGCGTGCCGATGACGAAGCCGGCGAGCAGGAAGGCGACGATCAGCACGACCTTGAGGATGGTCGAGATCAGCTGGAAGGTCGATGAGTGCCTGACGCCGGTCAATTGCACGATCGAGACCAGCCACACCACGCCGATGGCGAGCGGGATCGGCGGCAGATCGGGAACGACCGATTTCGCGTATTCGCCGAACGCCATCGCCGCAAGCGCGACAGGCGCTGCGAAGCCAACTGTCGCCGAGACCCAGCCGGCGAGAAAGCCGAAGGCGGGATGATAGGCGCGGCTGAGGAAATTGTACTCGCCGCTCGAGCGCGGAAACATGGCGCCGAGCTCGCTGTAGGAGAACACCCCGCACAGCGCGACGATGCCGCCGACGGTCCAAAGCAACAGGATCGAGAAGCCGGACGGGATGTCCTTGACCTGGAAGCCGAGGCTGGTGAAGACGCCGACCCCGATCATGTCGGCAACGACGATGGCGGTTGCGACCAGAACGGAGACCCCCGGCCCGCCCGTCAGCCGGCCGGTCCAAGGTGCGGGTCCCACATCTGATGCCGTCATCAGGGTCCTCAACCTCAGGCGTCACGTGTCGTTGGGAGCATCGTGCAGTCCGGTCCAGTCAATTCAAGCAGGGTTAACAAGGGTTAAATGTGGCGCGTGGAATCGGTATCACGGCACCTTTTGTACGCGATCCTGGGCAATAAAGCCCCGCCAACGCCGGAGAATCCCGTTTCGCACCCCCACAATCAGGACACGATTGCATGGTCCCCTTGAGCATTCCGGATTTGGGGAAGTTTCTCCGGACACTTAACGTCGCCTAAACGCCAGTCGGCTCAATTAGCTTGAATATTGCCGCTGGGCTTGTGGACATGACTTGGGGTCATGGGTGGATGGTCGGGGCCGCTCCGAAATTGAGAGCTGACATTCGTGCTGATCGGACGCTGTCCGGCGCGCGCAGTGGTGCGCGCCGGATCGCGCTGGTCTCAGCCTTGGTGCCGCTGTCGCTCACGCTGGTTCAATGCGGCAGGGCCCCCAACCCGGCGGCGCTCGCGGCGAACTCGCAGGCCAACGTCCAAATCGTCGCGAAGACCAATCCTCAGGTCGCAAGCAGCGACACGTTCGAGGATCGCTTCCCCGCCCCGCAATTCAAGGAGCGCTTCCCGTCGGCGAGCGAGAGTCTTCTGCAACGGCAGATGTCGGACTTCTCGCCCAAACGCGCCGTCCAGCAGCAGCCTCAGCCGGAGCAGGCGCCGTACAAGGTCGCCTCACTCGCACCGCAAATCCCCTACCAGCGTCCGGCACGTGAAGACCTGACAACGCTCGTCAGCATGAAATCGTCGGCCTTCCCCTATTTCGGCAACAACCCCGCCTCCGACGCGCCGTTCCTCAACATCTCCAAGGGCGATCGCCGCGGCCACCGCAGCTATTCCGGGCGTGTCTACTGGCAGGACGAGACCTACAGCGACAGCCGCGTGCTGATGCACGTGCCCGAGCATTTCGACGTGCGCAAGCCCGGCGTGATCGTGGTGTTCTTCCACGGCAACGGCGCAACGCTGGAGCGCGACGTGCGCGACCGCCAACTCGTACCGCAGCAGGTCACCGATTCCGGCGCCAACGCCATCCTGCTGGCGCCGCAGATGGCGGTCGATGCCGCCGATTCCAGCGCCGGCAAGTTCTGGCAGGCGGGCGGCCTCAAGCGCTTCATGGAAGAGTCGGCGGCCCATCTGGCCCGGCTCACCGGCGATCCCAACAACGCCCGCGCCTTCGCCAACATGCCGATCGTGATCGTCGGCTACAGCGGCGGCTTCCTGCCGACGGCCTGGAGCCTCGAGGTCGGCGGCATCAGCGACCGCGTCCGCGGCGTCGTCCTGCTCGATGCCGTCTACGGCGAAATGGACAAGTTCGCCTCCTGGATCGAGAGCCACCGCTCCGGCTTCTTCGTCAGCTCCTACACCCGCTACACCGCGCGGCGCGACCGCGAACTGATGAGCATGTTGCGGCAAAAGGGCATCAGCGTCTCCGAGGACATGGACGGGCCACTCCGTCCCGGTAGCGTGGTGTTCGTCGAAACCGGCGACGGCATCACGCATCGTGATTATGTGACGCGCGCCTGGACCCGGGACCCGCTCAAGGACGTGCTGGTGAAGATGTCGGCGACGCCGTCATTGGCGCTGACGCGCGTTGCGTCCACCAATCCAGCCGCATCGAGCCGCTAGCCTGTATTGCGCGCGCCGGCATTTGGCCGCGCTGTCCGCAATTGCCGCAGGCTTTGATCAAAATGTGATGTTGATGGCCGACATCCCCGGGAGCCACCGGATTGCTTCCGCTGGCCACGATCATAATTTGCCGGCCAAGTTTTAGCTTGAATTCTGCGGGGACAGACGGTGCGTCAGGGACTGTATAAGGTCGACTTCCACACGGTTCATGGAACCGGCTGCGGCGTCGTCTATGTGACGGATGGCAAGATGCGCGGCGGCAATTCCGCCTTCGCTTTCATCGGGACCTACGTCGGGGAAGGCGACAGCATCAAGGTCAAGATTTCGACCCAGCGCTACAACGACGATCCGTCCTTCAAGCCGCTGTTCGGGCACGACAGGATCACGCTGACGCTGGCCGGCCGTGAGGACGGCGACACGGCGGAATTCGAAGGCACCGCGCTGCAGGTGCCGGGCGTTGCCTTCAGGGCCGTGCTCAGCCGGATCAGCGACTAGCCGTCCGGCTTCCAGACCTCGGCTCTTGATCTTCAGGTATTGATGGTCAGGTCTTGATGTTCAGGTCTTGGGCAGCTTCGGAATGCTCTCGGCGAAGCCGTTGAAGCAGGCCAGCCGCTCGTCCTCTTCGTTGAAGAAGCGGCAATCGGCGTAACCCTTGGCCTTCGCCGGTTTCGGCTTCGGCTGCGGCGCGATCACGGCGTCGTAGCAGTTGAGGCGGTCCTTGGTGCCGTCATCGAGGTCGAGGCAGGCCTGGAGCCGTGCCGCGATCGACTGCGGTTTGCCCTTCGGCGCCGCGGCCGGCTTGGCCGCGGCCTCTTTGGTCCCCTTGGGCGTGACCTGCACCAGCGGCTTGTCCCCCACCATGGGTGGCTTGTCGGTTTGTGCAAACGCGGAGGCTGAATAGAGCACCGCGGCAACCGCCAGAATCATCCTCATGTCAGTCAACTCTCTTTGGTCCCCATGCCTCGCCTTCTAGCGCTCCCGCGCGTGGTTTGCCAAGCACCTTGCGCATAGGAAAACGCACCCTTCAGGCCGTGGTGGCAGCAGCCGGCCGGGGCCGGGTCAGGACCACGAGGATCAGCGCCAGGACGACGAAGCCGACCGCGACGAAGCCAAGCGGATGCAGCAGCTCGCGCGCGAACAGCAGCCCGCCGATGGCGGAGCCGACGGCCTGGCCGATATAGAGCACGGAGGTGTTGAGCGCGACGGTCGCCGATGCGAGCGGCGGCGCAGCCGCGACCAGCCGCACCTGCTGCATCGAATTGGTCGAGGCAAAGCCGAGGCCCCAGATCGCGACCGCGAGCGCCATCAACACCAGGCTCCCCGCGCCGAGCGCCCAGCCGGTGATGCCTGCAAGCAGCAGGCAGGTGAACAGCAACGAGGTTCGGTAGGGTCCCCAGGTGTCAACGATCCGGGTCGCGATGACGACGCCGAGGAAGCCGCAAACTCCGTAGATGCCGAACACCATGCCGATTGCATCCGGGCTCGCCTCGGTCAGCTTCTTGAGCAGCGGACCCATGAAGGTGAACACCACGAACTGCCCGGACATTTGCAGCATCGTGATCGCAAGCAGTAGCAGGATCGTCCTGCTGCGGCCGACCGCGCTCCACGTCTTCAAGTCCACCGGCGCGCCCTTCAGGCCCACCGGCAGGCGCAACAGCAACAACAGGAAGCTGATGCAGCCGAGCGCGCCGATCCCGCCATAGGCCGCGCGCCAGCCGTAGCGGCTGGCGATGAAAGTAATCAGCGGGAGACCGACGGCCGCAGCTAACGACCAGCCGAGAAAGATGTAGGCGATGGTGCTGCCCCGCCGCTTCACCGGCACGATCAGCGCCGCCGTGCCCGCAGCCTGCGGCGTGTAGAGCGCGCCGACCGCCAGCATCAGCAGGCGAATGATGAGGAGACTTGTGTAGTCAGGGGCAAATGCCGAGGCGAGATTGCCAAGGGCGAGCACCGCAAGCGTGGTCGCAAGCAGCGTCCGCCGCTCGATGCGGCTGGTCAGCCACGCCGTCAGCGGCGAGCCGATGCACAGCGTAATCGCGCCGAAGGTGATCAGGAGCCCCGCGGCATGGATGGTGATACCGAGCCCGGTCGACAATTCCGGCAGCATGCCCGCCGGCGCCAGCACCGAGCAACCGGTGACGAGATTGCCGAGCATCAGGGCGGTTGGCGTGAAACGGGCAACGGCAGGCGAATTTTCCATGCAAATGCATGTACAGCGGGCCTGCGGCCATTGAAAGGGTATCGCACGAAATAGTTGGTTCACGGCCCCGGCTTTTGCGCGCCACTTTCTTGGAAATGCCGGATTGCACAGGCCGAATCGCCTGATATATCGCTCGTTCCCGCTTACCTGCGCTCGTTCGCAGGAGTGAGCCTCAGGAGAAAAGCATGACCGACCAGCCCAAATCCGAATCCGGCTTTCAATACAGCCTCAGCAATCTGAGACCCGTGACCCCGCCCGAAAAGATCACCCTCACCTTCCCCGACGGCGCCCGGCGCGAATACGCCAAAAGCATCACCGGCCTCGAGATCGCCAAGGGCATTTCGCCGTCGCTGGCCAAGCGCACGGTCGCGATGGCGCTCGACGGCGAGGTCGCCGACCTCGACGATCCCATCGAAGCCGATGCCAAGATCGAGCTGATCAACCGCGACGATCCGCGCGCGCTCGAGCTGATCCGCCACGACTGCGCGCACGTGCTCGCCGAAGCCGTGCAGACGCTGTGGCCCGGCACGCAAGTCACCATCGGTCCCGTGATCGAAAACGGCTTCTACTACGACTTCTTCCGCAACGAGCCGTTCACGCCGGAAGACTTTGCCGCGATCGAGAAGAAGATGCGCGAGATCATCGCGCGCGACAAACCCTTCACCAAGGAAGTCTGGGATCGCGAGAAGACCAAGCAGGTGTTCCGCGACAAGGGCGAGGCATTCAAGGTCGAGCTGGTCGACGCCATTCCCGGCAACGAGCCGATCAAGATCTACTACCAGGGCGACTGGTTCGATCTCTGCCGCGGCCCGCACATGACCTCGACCGGCAAGGTCGGCAACGCCTTCAAGCTGATGAAGGTGGCCGGCGCCTATTGGCGCGGCGACAGCAACAACCCGATGCTGACGCGCATCTACGGCACGGCGTTCGCGAAGCAGGAGGACCTCGACGCTTATCTGAAGCAGATCGAGGAAGCCGAAAAGCGCGACCATCGCAAGCTCGGGCGCGAGCTCGACCTCTTCCACTTCCAGGAAGAAGGTCCGGGCGTCGTGTTCTGGCACGCCAAGGGCTGGACCATCTTCCRGCAGCTGATCGCCTATATGCGCCGGCGCCTCGCCGGCGACTACAGCGAGGTCAATGCGCCGCAGATCCTCGACAAGTCCTTGTGGGAGACCTCGGGCCATTGGGGCTGGTATCGCGAGAACATGTTCGCAGCGCAGTCGGCCGGCGACGAGGCCGAAGACAAGCGCTGGTTTGCGCTGAAGCCGATGAACTGCCCCGGCCACGTGCAGATCTTCAAGCACGGCCTGAAGAGCTATCGCGACCTGCCGCTCCGTCTCGCCGAGTTCGGCGTGGTGCATCGCTATGAGCCGTCCGGCGCCATGCACGGCCTGATGCGCGTGCGCGGCTTCACCCAGGACGACGCGCACGTCTTCTGCATGGAAGACCAGCTCGCCGACGAGTGCCTGAAGATCAACGACCTGATCCTGTCGACCTATGCCGATTTCGGCTTCACCGGAGATCTCACGGTGAAGCTCTCGACCCGGCCCGAGAAGCGCGTCGGCACCGATGCGATGTGGGATCACGCCGAGCGCGTGATGGCGACGGTGCTGCGCGAGATCCAGTCGCAGAACAATCACATCAAGACCGAGATCAATCCGGGCGAAGGCGCCTTCTACGGGCCGAAGTTCGAATATGTGCTGCGCGACGCCATCGGCCGCGACTGGCAGTGCGGCACCACGCAGGTCGACTTCAACCTGCCGGAGCGGTTCGGTGCGTTCTACATCGACCATGACAGCGGCAAGAAGGCGCCGGTGATGGTGCACCGCGCGATCTGCGGCTCGATGGAGCGCTTCATCGGCATCCTGATCGAGCACTATGCCGGCAATTTCCCGCTCTGGCTGTCTCCGGTGCAGGTGGTGGTCACCACCATCACCTCGGAGGCCGACGAGTATGCCAAGCAGGTGCTGGAACAGGTCCGGCGCGCGGGGCTTCGGGCCGAGATCGACCTGCGCAACGAGAAGATCAACTACAAGGTCCGCGAGCACTCGCTGGCCAAGATTCCGGCGCTGCTCGTGTGCGGGAAGAAGGAGGCCGAGACGCAGTCGGTCTCCGTCCGCCGGCTCGGCAGCGACGGCCAGAAGGTGATGACGACGGTGGAGGCGCTCGCCGCCCTCGTCGACGAGGCCACCCCACCGGACGTCCGGCGGGCGCGCGACGCGGCCTGATCCCTGAAATCGATCTAAACTCGCTTTCGGTTGCGGGCGTGCATGCTTATCTCGGCATGGCACGCCCGACGACCAGCCGAAGAGGACATCGCAGTGCCCGACGCCATCGAACTCCTGAAGACCCGCCGCTCGGTCAAGCCGCGCGAGATGACCGGGCCCGGCCCCTCCCCCGCCGAGCTCGAAACCATCCTCACCATCGGTGCGCGCGTGCCCGACCACGGCAAGCTCGCGCCCTGGCGCTTCATCATTTTCGAGGGTGACGCCCGCGAGCGGGCCGGCGAGGTCATCGCGACGGTCTTTGCCCGCAAGAATCCGGACGCACCGGCGGCGAACATCGAGACCGAGCGCAAACGCCTCACCGACGCGCCGCTGGTGATCGGTATCGTCAGCTTCACCAAGCCGCATCCAAAGGTGCCGGCGTTCGAGCAGGAATTGTCGGCCGGCGCCAGCGTCATGAACATTGTCACGGCCGCGACCGCGCTCGGCTACGGCGCCTGCTGGCTGACCGGCTGGTTCGCCTTCGATCGCGACGTGCTGGACGGCCTCGGCCTCAAGCCGGACGAAAAGCTCGCCGGCCTCGTCCATATCGGCACGCCGACCAAGCCCAGCGAAGACCGTCCGCGGCCGTTCCTTTCGGAAATCGTGACGCGTTTTTAATCGATGTCTTGTTGACGCCTCCAACGTCTTGCGGCTTTGATCCCGGCGAGGGAGGAAGCCCGGATGAAGCGTCGTGAATTTCTGGTCGGAGCCGCGCTGCTGGCCGGCTCCATGGCGCGAGGCAGCGCCGCCACCAACATCCCTACTCCGTCGGCTGACGGGCTCGACCGCATCACCGCCTATTTTGACAACGAGGTGACGCTTGGCCGCCTGCCGGGTGCGGTGGTCCTGGTGCAGCAGCACGGCAAGCCGGTGTATCTGAAGAACTTCGGCGTGCGCGACACCAGGACCGGCCTTGCGATGACGCCGGACACGATCTTCGCCATCCACTCGATGACCAAGCCGATCACGTGTCTCGGCGCGATGATGCTGATCGACGAGGGCAAGCTCGCGCTCACCGCCCCCCTGTCGAAATACGTCCCGCTCTTCGCCGACACCAAGGTGGGCCTGGAGCCGGAGGGCACCTCGAAGGTCGAACTCGAGCCGCCGATCCGCCCTGTCAACATCGAGGATCTGCTGCGGCAGACCTCGGGCATCAGCTACGACTATATCRGCGCTCCATGGGTGATGCAGGTTTACCAGGCCGCAAATATTTTCGAGGGGCCCTTCAACAACAGGCAATTCGCCGACCGCATCGCCAAGCTGCCGCTCACGCGCCAGCCCGGAACGCTGTGGCGCTACGGCCATTCCACCGACGTGCTCGGCGCCGTCATCGAGATCATCTCGGGCCAGACGCTGTATGAATTCCTCAAGCAGCGCATTCTCGATCCGCTCGGAATGAACAGCACCAAATTCGTGCTGAAAACGCCGGAGGAGCGCGCCCGGATGGCGCGGCCGCTGCCGAGCGACCCGGTCCTGCTCGCCGGCGAGCGCGACCGCCTCGACCATCCCGAATGGGAATCCGGCGGCGGCGGGCTGCTCTCGACCATCACCGACTATCAGCGCTTCTCGCAGATGCTGCTCAATGGCGGCGAGTTCGAGGGCAAGCGTTACCTCAGCCCCGCCGTGTTCAAGGCCATGACGACCGATCACGTCGGGCCCGGCTCCGGCGTGGGACGCGACTATTTCTATTTCCCGGGCGACGGCTTTGGCTATGGCTACGGCATCGGTGTGCGCACCGATCCCGGCAATGCGAAGCCGCCGCCGGCCGGATCGATCGGCGAATTGAAATGGGACTCAGGCAGCGGCACCTATTTCGGCGTCGATCCCAAGCTCGACATGGTCTACCTCTTGATGCAGCAGACCCAGAACGAGCGCAGTCGCATCACGCCCGCCTTCAAGGAACTGGTCTACGGCTGCTATCCCGAAGGGCTACGCCGCCCGTGAGGCGCGCTGGCCGAAATCGGCGAGCAGCTTTGCGATCTCGGCGGCGGGCCGCGCCGCGCTGAACAGAAACCCCTGCACCTCGTTGCAGCCTTCGGCGCGCAGCCAGTCGAGCTGATCCTCGGTCTCGACGCCTTCAGCCGTCGTGGTGATGTTGAGGCTGCGGCCGAGGCCGGAGATCGCGCGCACGATCGCGACGCAATCGGGCCGCTGCGCCAGATCCTTCACAAACGAACGGTCGATCTTGATCTTGTCGAACGGGAAGCTACGGAGATAGCTGAGGCTGGAATAGCCGGTGCCGAAATCATCCATGGAGATGCTGACGCCGAGCTCCCGCAATTGATGCAGAATCGCAAGATTGGCATCGGTCTCCGCCAGGAAGATCGACTCGGTGATCTCGAGCTCGAGCCGCTTCGGCGACAGGCCGGACTGCGCAAGCGCGGAAATCACGACTTGGACCAGGTTGCGGCTGCGGAATTGCGCCGGCGACAGATTGACCGCGACCTTGACGTCGACAGGCCATTTCACCGCCTCCGCGCAGGCCTCGCGCAGCACCCACTCGCCGAGCTGGGTGATGAGGCCGATGTCCTCGGCGACCGGAATGAATTCCGCCGGCGAGATCATGCCCTTGTCGGGATGACGCCAGCGCAACAGCGATTCGAAGCCGGAGATGCGGTCGGACGCGATCGACACCAGCGGCTGGTAATGCAGCTCGAACTCGCCATTGGCGAAGGCGCGGCGCAGATCGAGCTCCATGTCGCGGCGCTTCTGCGCCTGGAGGTCCATCTCGCGCTCGAAGAAATGGTGCACGCCGCCGCCATCGGACTTCGCCCGGTACAGCGCCATGTCGGCGTTGCGCATCAGCTCCTCCGACGTCGTGCCGTCGCCGGGCGACAGCGCGATGCCGATGCTGGCGCCGATCACCATCTCCTGGCCGTCGAGGTCGTAGGGCGCCTTCAGCATGTCGATCAGCAAGGTCGCGCAGGCGCTGGCTTCGTTGGGCGAGACGTCGGCTGCCAGGATCACGGCGAACTCGTCGCCGCCAAGCCGGGCCGCGAGATTGCCGCCGCGGACCGCGGTGGTGAGGCGTTCGGCAACTTGCTTCAGCAGGCGATCCCCCACCGGATGCCCGAAGGAATCATTGATGTTCTTGAACAGGTCGAGATCGATATAGAGCACGCCGACCCGTTTTCCGCCGGCCTGGTCGAGCGCCTGCTTCAAGCACTGCTGGAAATGTTCGCGGTTCGGCAGATCGGTGAGCCCGTCATGGTGCGCCATGTGGGCGATCCGCGCCTCGGCCTTGCGCCGCTCCGTGATGTCGACCACCGCGACCAGATAGCCGTCGCGATCGTCGAAGGCGACGCGGCGGCCGAAAGTGAGCACCTCGATCTCGCTGCCATCGGCACACAAATGGCGCCAGTTGCGCGAGGAATGATAGGTGTCGCCGATGCGTTCGAGCGCCTCGGCGTGGCTGTCCCACTCGTCCTCGGGCCAGATCTCGTGCAGCTTCATCCGCAGGAAGGTGGCGCGGCTGTAGCCGTAGTGCTGGACCGCGGCATCGTTGACGCTGAGGAATTCCTTGGTCTGTGCCTCGAACACCCACATCGGCATCGGGTTGTTGTCGAACAGCAGACGAAATGAGGCGTCGCGCCGCTTCAACGCGGTGACGTCGGAGATCGTCAACGAGACCAGATCGGCGAAGGCGGTGGCACTGAGCCGAAGGTAACGTCCGTCGTCCTCGATCTCGAGCTGCTCGCCGCGGCCGCCGGAGACGACCTTGAGCAGGAAGTCCATGATTTCGGGCGAGGCCAATAGCGTATTCCCCTCGCCGATCCGCCGCCACAACAGGCCCGCGCTCGCGGCTTTCAGCAGCGCTCCGGCGCTCTTGTTGTGGTGCACGATCTGGAGATCGAACGGCTTGCCGGCGGCATCGCGTAGCGTCGCCAGCGAAACCACGGCGTCATCGGTCGACGAGAAGATCGCGTCCAAGAGATTGTATTGCGCGCCGCGCTCGTTGATGTAGGCGCCGACCAGTGTGGCGCCCCAGCGCGAGGCGGTCGGCAGCGCCAGCACATCGTAGGTCCGGACCATGCCGTCGCGCACGCAATGCGCGCTGGCCTGGTGCGGACGTCCGTTCTCGAGCGCGCTCGCCACAGCTTCCGACAGCGCCGTGGCGCAATCAGGAGAGAGCTCCGCGACCGGGATATCCCAGCGCTCCTCGCCGAGCCATTTCTGCACGTAACGCCCGCTGCGCGACAATTCGAGCGCGCCATCGTTCTTCAGCAGCGCGATGTGGTCGGCGAGCCGTCCGAGGCTCCCAAGCATCACGTCCTCATAGCGCGGCAGCCGCTCGCCCGGCTTCAACGCGGCACGCCATTTGCGTTGAAGCACCGGGATGTCGTCAAACATTTCGGCGGCCGGTTTTCCCGGCATCTTCTTCGCGGCAGTCATTGCAGTCCCCAACGCACTTTCCCAGGGCATCCAATGCAGCCGCGCTTAATGCCGTGTAAAAAGGACGCAGCCGCGGGTTCCATTCGGCGATTATGACAGTTTTAAGTCAGGTGTTGGTTAGTGCGCGTTAGAGACTATGACGGTTGCCTAAAATGCGATGCGTGCGCGTGAGAGTGAAGTTATGGCGCACAGCTGCTTCATCCTCGTCATTGCGAGCGCAGCGAAGCAATCCAGACTGCCGCCGCGGAAAGATTCTGGATTGCTTCGCTGCGCTCGCAATGACGGAGTGCGCAGGAGCCGCGCCCGCCTCTCTCGAGTCCCGGACGCGACGCAGCGCGTAGCGGTGCGGCGCAGATCCGGGACCCAGCAGATGACATAACACGCTGACCCATGGGCCCCGGCTCTGCAGCGTATCACTTCGTGCTGCGCTGCGTTCGGGGCACGAGAGCGTCGTTGAATGACTGACATGGGCTCGCATCCTCGCGGCGCATTTCGCCCGAGCTTTGCCTGATCGCCTCATCCTCGAATGAAAGAGGGCGCAGGGAAGACCGGGAGCCCGCTGGCACCCGCGGTCCACTGTGCGAAATTGTGGTGAGAAATCTGCACAGCGGCATACAGGTGTAGCCAAGACATCCCGGCCTTCCCTGCGCAGTAGTTGGAACGGCTTATGTCGTGCTCGCCCCGGGGAGCGATGCACTATTGCCCCCGTCGCCTTGCAGATGGCTGATGCGCCCGCCCGGCTGGGCAACACGCACCACCACAAGACTTGGCGCACAGACCCCGGGCGCCAGGACGACACGATTTGGCCGTACGTGGATCACACCGGTCGTGCGTACGACATGTCTCGCTCACGGTTTCCCGCCCTGCGATCACCTTCGCACCAGTGTGCCCCACGTCCACCGCCGCCCGGCCCGCGTTCGTGACGATCGCGATACGCCCCTCTTCCTTGGGCCGGGTTGATGCGGACTATCCGTCAATTCCGAATTTCGGTAAAGTGGAATATTTTTGTAGGCACGCATTGACCGACGATTGGCGTGTTTTGCCCGACGGGCAACGCAAGGGATTGTGGATGCGTAGGGTGGGCAAAGCGGAGCGTGCCCACCGTTACCAGATGCGATTGTTGAGAGATGGTGGGCACGGCGCGCGAAGTGCGCGCCTTTGCCCACCCTACGGGCTACGAAGGCGCCTCCAACCTTTCAATCACCAGATCGAGCAGCGCGCGCAGGCGCGCCAGGCGCCGGAGATCGCGGTGATAGCCGACATACGTGTCGCGGCCGGGCGGCGTTGCGCCGATGTCGAGCGCGACGAGACGGCGATCGCGGTCGCCGAGGGGGCGTGGCAGCACGGCAAACCCGCCGCCGCAGGCACACAGCTCCGCCTGCGCCTGGCGGTTGTTGCTGCGCGAGGCGATCTCCGCATTCGGCAGCGCGCGCTTCAACCAGATCGCATCTGGCATGTCGGCGAATTCGGCATTCATGGTGACGACACGGGCGCCGCTTCCGTCGCCGGCGCGCGGCGGCTTGCTGCCCTTCCTGCCATACAGCGCGTAGGGAATGTGGAGCAGCTTTCTCGAGATTACCTCGGGCTCGCTGAACGGCTTGATGCGGAAGACGAGATCGGCCTCGCGCCGCGGCAGGCTGTAGAGGCGCGCATCGGTCAGGAGCTCGACGATCACCTTGGGATGGCGCTTGCCGAAGGCGGCGATCACCGGCGACAGCATCACCGTGCCGAACCAGTCCGACGACGACAGCCGCAACATGCCGTCGAGCTGCGTCTCCGCACCCGAGGCGTGGCGCTGAAGCGCGAGCGCCTCCTCCTCGATCCGCTCGGCGTGGCGCAGCACGGCGGCGCCCTCGTCGGTCAGCACAAAACCATCGGCGGTGCGCTGGAACAGCGTTTGTCCCAGCGCGGTTTCGAGCGCGCGAAGCCGCCGCCCCATCGTCGGCTGGGTCTGGCCGATCTTGCGCGCGGCAGCTCCGAGCGTGCCTTCGCGCGCAATCGCCAGGAAGATGCGCAGATCGCTCCAGTCCATCGAAATGACCTCATACAGAAATGCACGATCGTCGTACATCCTTGTTTATTTCCATGCAAAAATTCATGGGCATATTGGAGGCCAACAACGGAGCAAGACGATCATGACGAGACAATCGACGATGCGGGCTGCGATCCTGGAGACCCACAACGCGCCGCTGCGCCTCTCAACCGTCTCCACGCCCGAGGTCGGGCCGCGCGAGGTGCTGGTGCGGGTGCATGCGAGCGGGGTCAATCCGCTCGACACCAAGATTCATGCCGGCGCGGCGGCGCATGCGCGCCATCCGCTGCCCGCCATTCTCGGAATCGATCTCGCCGGCGTGGTCGAGCAGACCGGGCGCGACGTGACGCGGTTCAAGCCGGGCGACGAGGTCTATGGCATGACCGGCGGCGTCGGCGGCGTGCCGGGATCGCTCGCCGAGTTCGCCGCGGTCGATGCCGACCTGCTGGCGCCCAAGCCCGCCAATCTCAGCATGCGCGAAGCGGCCGCCCTGCCGCTGATCTTCATCACGGCCTGGGAAGGCCTGATCGATCGCGCGGCGCTGATGGCCGGCCAGAAGGTTTTGATTCATGGCGGTGCCGGCGGCGTCGGCCACGTCGCGATCCAAATCGCGCGCGCCATCGGAGCAGACGTGTTCGCGACCGGCTCGGCAGCGCAGCGCGCCACCATCGAAGGCTTTGGCGCTGTGTTCATCGACCGCGGCACTGCGATCGAAGCTTACGTTGCAGAGCATACCGGCGGCCGCGGCTTCGACATCGTCTACGACACCGTCGGCGGCAAGGTGCTCGATGCCTCCTTCGAAGCCGTGCGCCGTTTTGGCCATGTGGTGAGCGCGCTGGGCTGGGGCACGCACGCGCTTGCGCCGCTGTCGTTCCGCGCCGCCAGCTATTCCGGTGTGTTCACGCTGCTGCCGCTGCTATCAGGCGAAGGCCGCGCGCATCACGGTGAGATCATGGCGGAAGCGACGCGCCTGGTTGAAGCCGGCAAGCTCGCGCCGCTCGTCGATGCAAGGCGCTTCACGCTGGAAAGTGTTGGCGATGCCTACGCTCTGATCCGGTATCACGCCGCCAAGGGCAAGCTGGTCGTCGACATCTGAGGTGAGGCTCGTAGCCCGGATGGAGCTGTCTGCTGCTCCCGCCGCTAGTCCTCGCTGGCCGCCGCGGAGCGATTGCGCAAGTAAGCCTGCGACAACAGGAAGAACAGTGCGCGCTCGCCATGATACTTGGCGGACGGCCGGGTGCGCTCGAAGCCATCGGCAAATATCTTGCCGGACTGGCACACCTGCCATCGCCAGCCAAACCGCTTACGCCTGGTGATGATCACTTCAAACATGCCGACGGGCTTGGTCCCCTGCTTCTGCCGGTCTCGCAAGTCATGCGCCTGCTCCGGCCTCCCCCGTTAGACGGATGCCCGACATATAGCGCAGCAGGACGGAAAGAGAATAAAATTGATTATCGGAAATCCGTATCTTCCACCGGCTATGACGAAGTCGCGACGCTTGCGGAATAAGCCTGTGCCGGCGGTGTTAATCGCTTCCTTCAACGCTGCTTGCAACGCTGCTTGCAACGCTGCTTGGTAGCGCTGGCAAAGGTATTCAAGTCGGAACACAAGACGCGCATGCCCGGTAAGCGAACGCTCACCGGGCATTCACGCCGCAGCTCAGCGGCCGACTCGCGCCTGGAGATGCGCAGGATAGCGGTCGCCCTGCACGGCGACCTTGGACAGCACCCCTGCAATTGCAGTGAGGTCCGCGTCCGACAGCGTCACCGCAGCCGCGCCGAGATTTTCCTCGAGCCGGTGCAGCTTGGTGGTGCCCGGGATCGGCACGATCCACGGCTTCTGCGCGAGCAGCCAGGCCAACGCGATCTGCGCCGGCGTCGCTTTCTTCATTGCGGCGATCTCGCCAAGCAGATCGACGAGGGTCTGATTGGATTTGCGTGCGCTGGATGAGAAGCGCGGCACGATGTTGCGGAAGTCGCTCGCATCGAACGTCGTGCGCTCGGTGATCGCGCCGGTGAGAAAACCCTTGCCGAGCGGGCTGAACGGAACGAAGCCGATGCCGAGCTCTTCCAGCGTCGGCAAGATCTCCTGCTCCGGCTCGCGCCACCACAGCGAATACTCGCTTTGCAATGCGGTCACGGGCTGCACCGCATGGGCGCGGCGAATGGTCTGCGCGCCCGCCTCCGACAAGCCAAAATGCAGCACCTTGCCGGCCTGGATCAGATCCTTGACCGCGCCCGCGGTCTCCTCGACCGGCACGTCGGGATCGACGCGGTGCTGGTAGAACAGATCGATGCGATCGGTCTTGAGCCGCTTCAGGGCTGCCTCCGCCACCGCCTTGACGTTGGCGGGCCGGCTGTCGAGCCCGGCCTCGACCTTGCCGCCCTTGAAGCCGAACTTGGTGGCGATCACGACCTTGTCGCGGAACGGCTGAAGCGCCTCGCCGAGCAGCTCCTCGTTGGCAAAGGGCCCATAGGCCTCGGCGGTGTCGAAGAAGGTCACACCGCGCGCGACGGCGGTCCTGATCAGTGCGATCGCCTGCGACGTCTCGGTCGCCGGGCCATAACCGTAGCTCAGGCCCATGCAGCCGAGGCCGAGGGCCGAGACCTCGAGGCCGCTCTTGCCCAATGTTCGCATCTGCATCGTCAGCTCTCCCTTGAGTTCATGTTCGGCAGCGAATTTAGGCCACGCGCCGGCCCGCGATTAGATGATAAAAGCGGTATGTACTGATGAGATGGATTCATGAATGACCCGCACCAACGTCAATGACCTCCTGGCCTTCCTTGCGGTCGCGCGCGAGCGCAGCTTTACCCGCGCGGCAGCCCAGCTCGGTGTGTCGCAGTCGGCGCTCAGCCATACTGTGCGCGGCCTGGAGGAACGGCTCGGCCTGCGGCTGCTCACCCGCACCACCCGCAGCGTCGCGCCAACGGAAGCGGGCGAACGTCTACTTCGCAATGTCGGGCCGCGCTTTGCGGAGATCGACGCAGAGCTGTCGGCGCTGACCGCGCTCCGCGAGACGCCGGCGGGCACCATCCGCATCACCACCGGCGAGCACGCCGCACAGACGGTGCTGTGGCCGGCGGTCGCAAAGCTGCTGCCGCGCTACCCCGATATCAAGGTCGAGCTCGTCGTCGACTATGGCCTGACCGATATCGTCGCCGAGCGCTACGACGCCGGCGTGCGCCTCGGCGAGCAGGTCGCCAGGGACATGATCGCGGTGCGGATCGGGCCGGAGATGCGCATGGCCGTGGTCGGCGCGCCCGCCTATTTCGCCGCGCGGGGCAAGCCGAAGCTGCCGCAGGATCTCACCGAGCACAATTGCATCAACCTCCGCCTGCCGACCTATGGAGGGATCTATGCCTGGGAGTTCGAGAAGCGCGGACGCGCGATGAAGGTGCGGGTCGACGGCCAGCTCGTGTTCAACACCGGCCTGCTCAGGATGAATGCCGTGCTGGCGGGGCTTGGCCTTGCCTATATCCCCGACGATCTCGTCAAGCGCGAGATCGCCGACGGCCGGCTGATCCGCGTGCTCGCCGACTGGTGCGCACCGTTTGCGGGCTATCACCTCTATTATCCGAGCCGTCGGCAGCCGACGCCGGCGTTCGCCGTGCTGGTGGAGGCGCTGCGCTATCGGAAGTGACGGGGCGCGGCCCTCCTCCTGGTCATTGCGAGCACTGCGAAGCATCCAGAATCTTTCCGCGGAGGTACTCTGGATTGCTTCGCTGCGCTCGCAATGACGGTGGGGAAACAGCTGCGCGTCGAAACTGCGCTCTCGTGCCCCGGACGCGGCGCAGCGCTCCTTCAGCGGTGCGCCGCTGAGCCGGGGCCCATCTATCGAGATATGTGCTTGTGGCTTCCTGGGTCCCGGCTCTGCGGAGCGGCATTGCATGCCGCACCGCGTCCGGGACACGAGACTAGCGCGCGACCACTTCCACTTCGCCGTCGACGCCGTTGACGACGTTGAAGCCGCGCTCGTAGACCTTGCCCTCGTTCTTGGCGATGGCGCGGTATTCGCCTTCGGAGAGCACGACGCGCGGGAAGGCGCCGATCGATTCCTTGATGACGTCGCCGCCGGGGGTCAGCACCGACCAGGCGGTGTTGGCGAGCGCCTCGCCGCCCCTGTCGCTGACGAGCTTGAGCGTGATCACGGCGGCGCGGTGGGTGATGGTGACATCGGTGAGCTTGCCAGCCTGGACGCGGATGTCCGAGCGCACCACCGAATTGGCATCGCCATAATTGGAGATGATGTAGTAGGTGCCCTCCGGGATCAGCACGACGTCGCCGGCGGCGACGTTCGGGACCAGCGAGGCGCGCTCGCCGGACTCGAACTGGCTGCCCTTGTAGATCGCGAACGAGATCTGGTTCTGCGGAATGCGGCTGGTGCCGACGCGGCCCTCGATGCGCAGGCCGCCGGCCGGCAGCACGAAGGATTCGCGATCGGTCTCGGCCTTCAGGCTGACGGTGCGCACCGCACTGACGAGGCCGAAGGCGACGTGCACGACGTAATTGCCCGGCGGCAACACGATGTTCGGCGTGGCGTTCCGATCCTCGCGGATCAGCTTGAAGGTGCCGTTCTCGTCAGGACGGTCGGCAAACACGCGCCAGACCAGGCCGCTGGTGATCGCGGGTGTGTCCTTGCCGTATTTCGCGGTCAGCGACAGAACGCCCTGGCCGGGCACGGCCGCGTTGAGCGGCGGGGCCGCCGGCACGGTGCTGACCGCGGGCGGCGGCATGCTGGGCGTGTTCGGCTGGAGCAGGGTCGGCGGCAGGCTCGGCGGCGCAGCACCCGGGCCGGAGGGGGGCGCGAGGCTGACGGCGCCGCCGGGGTCGGGCACCGAGGCGGGCGGCACCGGGGGCGGACGATCGGAGAAAAGCTGCGCCTGGGCAGCATTTTGGCCAAGGATATAGAGGCAGGCAGCAAGGAGAAGCGTCGGCAGCAGCGATGTGCTGCGCCGCCATCCGATGATGCCGTCACCCCCGAGAGTCATGCCACCTGCTTTTCACCGAAAACGCGGCAAATTCAAGCCTCCGAATCCCCAAGGAATACCGCCCGATACGGTTCTTTGGAACCCGGTTGACGCCTGCGTGATTAAACGGGAGGCAGCCGCTCCTCGCCACACTCCTGCCCCCTGCTTCCCGAACGGTATAAACCATGCTTTGCCCTCGTTCTGGCGGAGCGGAAGTACGGCGCCTACTCTGCTGTGAGGGCTGGCCCGGGGTAGGAGGGTTTCGGTGCTTGATATCTTGAAGGGTCGGGGCGCGAACGGCTCCAATGGAGAGAAGGTCGGTCTTGGCAGCGTGCGACGGCCGGTCATTGGCCTGGCGCTCGGCGGTGGCGCGGCGCGCGGCTTTGCCCATATCGGCATCCTCAGAACCCTGGCCGCCAATGGCATTGTGCCTGACGTGGTGGTCGGCACCTCGATCGGCGCCGTGGTCGGCGGCCTCTATGCGGCCGGCCGGCTCGACACGCTGCAGGAGTGGGGACGCAGCCTGCAGGGGATGCGCAACATCCTCGGCTATCTCGACATCCGACTGAGCGGCTCCGGCCTGATCGGCGGTGAGAAGCTGGCAACCCGGCTCGAGGATGCGGTCGGCCAGACCCTGATCGAGGATCTTCCGATCAAGTTCGCCGCCGTCGCAACGGAGGTCCGTACCGGCCACGAGATCTGGCTGACGCGCGGCCGCGTGGTCGACGCCATGCGCGCCTCCTACGCCCTACCCGGCATCTTCTCGCCCGTCCTGATCGGTGACCGCTGGCTGGTCGACGGTGCGCTGGTGAATCCGGTGCCGGTCTCGGCCGCCCGCGCGCTCGGCGCCGAAATCGTCATTGCCGCAAATCTTTCCAGCGACATCTTCACCCATTCCACGACGATCTATTCACACGGCGCGGTGCCCGAGACGGTCCCGCCGGCGGCCGAGGCGACCACGGCGAAGCGGCGCTTCCCGCGATTGTTCTCGCCCGAGAAGACCATGAAGCGCGAGTTCTTCGGCGGCGCCGGACGGCCCGGCATCTCCTCGGTGATGGTCGACGCCTTCAACATCATGCAGGACCGCATTACCCGCGCGCGCCTCGCCGGCGATCCGCCCGATCTCCTGATCACGCCGCGGGTCGGCCATTTCGGCTGGTTCGACTTCCACCGCGGCGAGGATCTGATCGCGCACGGCACCCGCGCCGCCGAGCGCGCACTGGAGTCGATCCAGGAGGCGATCGAGGTGCTCGCGCCGGCGCCCGCGGGCAGCGCGCCCAAGGCGGGCGAGCCCAAGACAGACGAGTGAAGCCGCTCAGGCCGTCTTGATATAGTCGCGCAGGGCTTCCTGCTCGGCCTCGTATTCCTGGACGCGGCGCTTGACGATGTCGCCGATCGAGATCAGGCCGACCACCTTGCCATCGTCGACGACCGGCAAATGGCGGAACTTGCCGGTGGTCATCGTCTCCATGAGCTCAGCGACCGTGTCCGTCTCCTTGCAGGTCACCACCTTGCGGGTCATGACCTGGGAGACCGGCTCCTCCAGCGCGCCGGCGCCGCGCTCGCCGATCACGCGCACGATGTCGCGCTCGGACAGGATGCCTTCGAGCCGGCTCTGGTTCATCACCAGCACCGCGCCGATCTTCTTCTCGCCGAGCAGTTTGACCGCGGCAGCCAGCTTGGCGTCGGGCTCGACGCTCATGATCTGGTGGCCCTTGGTGTTGAGAATGGAACGTACCGTCATTGTCGGCCTCCCTGAATCGGATCCGTCCGCATTTCGCGGACCGGACTTGTTCGTCGAGTCTTCAACTAACAGTTTAGGCGCCGGTTGCACGCTGAGGCGCTTTGCGAAGCATCGCCRCTAGTGGCTTGTCGCTTCGGAACATTCTTCTCGGGAATGATGGATGAATTCGGGCGGCGCCGCAAGCGGCGCTTCAAATGCGGTTTGAAATGTCCTGTGATGACGCATCCGCAGCATCGTTTCGCACGCGCGGCACGGGATCGAACAGCGCGAACAGCAGAAGGCCCGCGAAGAAGCCGCCGATATGTGCCTGCCAGGCGACGCTCGTGGTTTCGGAATCGACGCCGATCGCGCCGACGCCGAAGATGATGTTGACACCGAACCAAACGGCGAGGAAGCCGACCACCCGCCCGTCGCGCAGTGCGCGCGACAGCGGCAGTGCCGGAACCCTTGAGGCGGTATCGGCGTCTGATCGGTTGAACGACAGGAAGCTGCCGCGGACAAAGGCAAAGCGGATCGCCGCCGCCATCGCGCCGGACACCGAGGCCGAGGCGCCGATCATCGGCGCCACCGCGTGCTCATGGGTGACGAGATGGGCGAGCGCGCCGGCCGCCGCCGTCACCGCGAGAAACAGGAAGAACCTGATCGCGCCAAAGCGCCGCGCCAGCGCGCTGCCGAACGGCAGCAGCCACAGCACGTTGAAGCCGAGATGGGTCAGATTGGCGTGCAGCAGCGAATAGGTGACGAAGGTCCAGACCTTGGCGCCGGCCCCGCCGGGGATCTGCAGGTTGAGCAGCGAGGAATCGTAACGTTTCGGGATGAAGCCGAAGACGTCGATGGTCCAGTTCTCGAGCTCCGGCGGCAGCAGCACCCGCAGATGGATCACCGCCAAAAGGAGGATATAGGCGGTCAGCGCGACCGGCAGCGTCAGGATCGGCTCGCGCGGAGCTTCCTCGACAACGGCCGGCAGCTCCGGCGGAGAATCTTGCGGGGAATCCAAGGCAGCTTCGCTTTCAGGCGCGATCGGAGCGACAGGCTTAACGACAGCCTTGGAGATAGTCGCCTTTGCCGGCCTTGCGCAAGTGCACAAAAGGAAAAGGCAGGGCCCTGGGAAAGCCCTGCCTGTCCATGTCGGTCTTCCGGTACCCAGAGGAATAAGGTGTATCCCCACCCCTCCCCGCGGCCCGTGACCAAACTGTTTGACGCCCGTGTACAGGCCCCGCCGAAAACCTGGATGAAAGCGGCGAGGCTTGCGACCGCGATCACCATAGCAGCGGCGCGCCGGACGGAAAGCGGATAGTTAATTTAACGTTAACGACGCAAAGACAGCCTCCGGGGGCCCGAAAACGCCTCCACGGCATGGACGCTGCAAATCCCCTCCTGCACAACAACGAAAGGGATCGCGGGTGCACTGAAGCGGGACAGGTCTGTCCCGCGAGCTAGCGCCCCGGGGTAAGCGTTCAGTCATGAAACATCCGTCGAGCCGCGCGTTCTTCGCGTATTGGGACAAGAAGCGCGGCACTGCGCGAGCCCCTGATCGGGCCGATATCGATCCGGCCGCGGTCCGCGGCCTGCTCGGCGATATCTTCGTGCTGTCCTGCGAGCAAAACCTCGGCTTCCCGTTCCGCGTCGCCGGCACGCGCGTCTGCGCGCTCGCGGGGCTCGACCTCAAGGACCAGAGCTTTGCGGCGCTGTTCACCGCGGCCAGCCGCAGCGAGATCGAGGAGATCACCACGATCGTCGCCGACGAGACGCTAGGTGCGATCGCCGGCGTCACCGCCGCGCGCGAGGATGGCAGCAAGGCGCATCTCGAGCTGCTGCTGCTGCCCTTCAACGCCCGCCCGCATACGCCGGTGAGTGTCACCGGCGTGCTCGCACCGTTCAACGACGAATGCGGCGCGTTGTCCGCATTCGCCCTCACCTCCTGGCGCTATCTGCATCAGCCGGAGAAGCTGCTGCCGCGCGCAATCCGCAAATTGCAGATCGCACGCGGGCTGATGGTGTATGAGGGGCTGAGGTAGTTTTCGTTTCGACGAGGGCGAACGCCGCGACCTCGATACAGTCTCTCACCGGGATGACACAGCCATGTCCGACATCATCAGTTTCGGTACGCTTCAGCTCCGCTTCCTGCACAGCAAGGACGACACCGGCGGCAGCGTCGACATCTTCGAAATGACGCTCCAGCCGAATGCGCGGATGCCGATCCCGCATTATCACGACCGCTGGGACGAAACCATCTACGGGCTGTCCGGCGTATCGACCTGGACGATCGACGGCAAGCAGAACGATCTCGGCCCCGGAGAATCGGTCTTCATCAAGCGCGGCATCGTGCACGGCTTCACCAACCGTTCGACGGGACCGGCAACATGCCTGTGCATCCTGAGCCCCGGGGTGCTGGGCCCGCAATATTTCACGGAGATGGCCGCACTCCTGTCGGCCGGCGCGCCACCCGATCCCGCGAAGATGAAAGAGACGATGCTGCGCTACGGACTGGTGCCCGCGCCGACAGCGTGAGCCAGGCTCGCGATCCATCATTGGAACCTTACCTGCTGCAGGACGTTTAGCTGTTTGCCGGGCATATGCCTGCACGGCAACGCGGCTCGGCCGGAGACGATGCGTTTGCTCGCCGCCGGGCCTCCGTCGAGGGACGATTCCCCGTGATGGAGCACGCGACCAGAGTTGGTAATCGCCTGTTAGCTGCATTACCGCCGGCCGACTTCGCGTTGCTTGCACCGTATCTCCGGAAAGTACCGCTCCAGCACGACGCAGTCCTGGTTAACGACGGCGTCGTCGGCCTCATGACTGCGCTCGGCCCCGTGCGATCTCCCCTGACGGCGGTTGTCCGCGTGGCCGGGACCGCACTGCAGATCTCGCCCGCGCGATTTCAAGCGACGCTCGAACGCAGTCCTGCCCTCGCAAGCGCAGTTCAGATCGTCACCAGGGCGATGATGACGCAATTCCTGCACGTCGCGGCCTGCAATGCCCTGCACTCCGTCGAGGCCCGGCTGGCCCGCTGGCTGCTTCACATTCACGATCGAACGGAGGGCAGTGGTGACGTCCTGCACCTGACGCAAGAGACGTTGTCGGAATTGCTCGGCGTCCGGCGGACCACCGTCACGCACGTCGTGAGCGCACTTCGAACCTCAAGGGCCCTGAAATCCAGTCGGCGCGGCCAACTCGAGATCGACAGGCCGCGACTCGAGGTCGTCGCCTGCGAGTGCTACAAGGTGATGAGCCGCAGGATCGATCGGATCGTTTCGCAGGATGCCGTCAGGCGGCTTCACACCGCGCCCGCGCGGAATGGCTGCCCGCCCCCGGACTTCCCGTTCGCCAAGACCGATTCATAGACCCAGGCCTCTCTGGCGAACCACTCATGCGTCGCCGCGCACATCCCGCAATATGTGCGCGAAAAGAACACCGTACTGCACCGAAATCTTTCGCGATCTATCTCGATGCCCGTCGGAATGGCGTGGCCCGTTTCCGGGCATTTGATCATCACCATACCCATCCTGACTTCCTCCAGCTTGGCATCACCTCACGGCAAGGCTTCTCACGGCAAGGCTTCACCGCCTCGGCTGGACCGCGCCCCTTCTGGCGAAGACGCTCGTCCAGCCGATCCACGCGGCCAGTAGCCTCGATTCAAGCAGCCCTATGCACAACCAGGTTGAAACTCTTCTTGATCGGCTCGGCCGTCTCGGTTGCGACCTTCTGGGCGAGGTCCCAAAGCTCCCGGTTTTGGCGAGAAGCCGCTTCAAAGGTCTTGCGGCTGTGGGTGGTGGAGAGGTTCACGACATCCGCAAACGACCTCGCATCCGCAAGCTGGGACAGGAACTCCAGCGCGGAGCTGGTATTGATGTTTGATATTTCGATGACCTTGGTGCCGTAATCGGCGGCACGCGTGGCATTGGTCGAACAGGCTTCGCGGAGCGCTTCGGTGATCTCCTCGGAAGCCGCCCTCATCCGCTCTAAATTTGCCTTGGCCCGGGCGGCGCCCTGCTCGGCAAGATCGCCGAAGGTCGCCTGGAAGTTGAAAAACGGCAGGTCGAACCTGGGCATTGCACCGCCATTCGCCGTCCCATTGAGCGCAGTGGCGTTCGTCTCGGCTTTCAGATTGGCATCATTCATGGTCATTCATTCCCTCACGCGAAACCAGATAATGGATTGAAGACTCCCAGAAGCTCCCAGGTGCGGACCGCACCGGGAAACCAGTGCCCCTACTCTCAAATGGAGGGATGCTGCTGCCGATATGCCGCTTTCGCCCCCTGCCGGAACCAACTATGACCAACCAAAATCGGGCCTTCGGTTCGCTTTCGGACTCTCGACTTGAATAAATTCGATTCAAGCGACGACGCGCCACAGGCGGCATTCTTCCTTCTTTGAAGTTGTCGCGATTACTTCCGCCAACTTGAGATCAGTCCGGCGAGCGGTTCGGAGACGCCGGCGCCGGTGGCCTTCCTCGGGGTGCGCGGCGAGGATTCGGCCGTTTCTGGATGGCGCCCTGTCATTGATTGATTGCGAGTTGATGGAGCCGCACCGCAGCGCACCGCATTGAACGATACGTCGCATCGCCAATGCGGCGTTGCGCTGCGTCCGAGGCACGAGACCGGTGGCATCTCGTCAATGTCAGACACCACCTCGCATTGCCGCGGCGGATTGTCCGCTCACGGCATCGCCAGATGCCAGGCGCCGTTCAGAAAGCCGTCGCCGGTGATGTCGCCGGGCTTCTGGTCCTTGGCGAAGGTGTAGAGCGGCTTGCCCTTGTAAGCCCACTGCCTGGATCCGTCGTCGCGCGTGATGACGGTGTAGCCGTCGGCCGCGGCATCGCTCGCCTCGGCCTTCAGCACCGGCCAGTTTGTCGCACACGGTCCGTTGCAGGCAGACTTGCCGTCCGCATCCTTGTCGAAGGTGTAGAGCGTCATGCCCTTGGCGTCGGTGAGCACGTTGCCCTTGTCGGACTTGCCGGTCTTGGTCGGCGGCGCGGCGAAGGCAGCGGGGATGATGGCGAGCGATACGGCGAGCGTGAGCGCGAGGCGGATCGAGGACGTCATGGGTTCTCCTGTCATGCAATTGGCTTGCATGGGGTAGGACGCCGCGCAACGCTTCGTATTCCTGGGACGGTGGCAAAGATATTTTTCGCTGCGCGCATCGTCGCGACGGAATAAACTGGAATGGGTATGACCGACCAACGGACCGACATGAGCAAGCCGCATTGGCGTCCCGCGCGCGCCTCCGACCTGGTCGCGATCAGCGCGATCGCAGCGCGGATCCATCCCGATCTTCCCGAGAGTCCCGACGTGTTCGCGGAGAAGATGCGACTCTATCCCGATGGCTGCCGTCTGCTCATCGCCGACGAAGAGATCGCCGGCTACGGACTCGCGCATCCGTGGAAGCAACACCGGATTCCGCCGCTCAACGGCTTCCTGCAACAACTGCCAGATGATGCGGATTGTCTCTACGTGCACGACGTCGCCGTGCTGCCCGATTTCCGCGGTGGCGTCGCGCGCGATTATATTGCCGCTATCGAGAAGCTCGCGCGCGCATCACACATCACAACGCTCGCGCTGGTCTCGGTCTACGCCACGCGGCCGTTGTGGGAGCATCTCGGCTTTCGGCCCGTCGCGGCGGATGCGGAAGCGCGTGCAAAGCTCGCCTCCTATGGCGAAGGCGCGACCTACATGCTTCGCGACCTCGCTGCGACATAACGTCCCCGCCCGGCTCACGCGGGCGTGAAGCCGTCCCTCGAACCGCCTTCGATCACCCCCCGTCGAAGGTGTGCGCGGGCCGTTCTGGTCTCGCCGATCCGAGACTGGAGAATTTCCATGAAACTCACATTGTCGAAAGTTGCTTTGATTGCATTCGCTGCGGCGGCCGCGTTCAGCGCGACCAGTGCCAACGCGGCGCAGGTCCGGACCTACGGCTGCGATTCCGCCTTCTTCGAGGGCTGCGGTATCCTGGTCGAGACGCCGACCCCGGGTGGCAGAAGCCGCGTCAACCTCACTCACGACACCTCGCCCATCTACATGAAGCAGACCGACCCCCGCTACAGCTCGTCGATGCGTGATGCCGGCGGTGGCGGCGGCGGAGGTGGTGGCGGCGGCGGCGGTGGCCGCTGAGTTCGCAGCTGACTTTTCAGATGATGTCGCCGGCGCAATCCGGCGGCATCATTGCTGTCTGCACAATCAGGCGCAGTTCAGCCCCGATGCTTTTTCTTCGCCTTCTTTTTTCCAGGCGCGCCCTTCAACGGCCACGGCGTCACCGCCGGCTCGGCATGGCCAGGCTTGTTCTTGTGCTTCTTTTTCTTTCCGAACGAAGGAGCATCGTCGAATTTCGGCCTGCGCTCGCCGTGAGCCTTGTCGCGTGGCTTGAATCCAGCTGCATCGCGCGGGCGATCGTCGCGACGTTCGCGATGATCGCTGTCGCCGCTCTCGCGCCGGGGCGGCTTTGACCGCTCTTCCGAAGGCGCCTGCCGCTGCGGCGCATCCGTCATCGGTTCGAGGCGGATATTGTCTTCCTTGTCCGGACGCTTGATCTTGGCGGCGAAGGTTTCCGCGACCCGCTCGGAAATTTCGAACTCGGTCGTCGTGTCCATGATCTTGATGGCGCCGATGTCGCCCTTGTCGATGCCGCCGCGGCGGCAGATCATCGGCAAGAGCCAGCGTGCTTCCGCATTCTTTCTTCGTCCGATGTTGGCCCGGAACCAGACGCTGCCGTCCGCCATGCCGTGTTTCGCCGACGATTTTCCTGATTTGGGTCGGGCTCTTTCGGGGCGATCATCGCCGCGCGAAGTGCGGGCATCGTCGCGCGGTGCGCGGACATTGTCGCGCCCGCGATCGTCGCGCGGCCGGCCGGCTCGCTCGCCGGGATCGATGATGTCTTCGGGCGACGGCAGCCGTGCGCGATAGAGCCGCGCGAGTGCGGCTGCGATATCCTCGGCCGACCGCTCGGCCAGCAGCGCCTGCGCCAGCACCAGATCGTCGGTGGTCGTCTCCTCGGTGAACAACACGTCCTTCATGCGGTCGTGATCGAGCTTGCGGATTTCCTCAGCTTGCGGCGCCGTTCCCCAGACCGCGTCGATCCCCGAGACATTCAGCAGCATTTCCGCACGTCGCCGCCGTACAGGCGGCACCAGCAGGACGCTCGTCCCCTTGCGGCCCGCCCGCCCGGTGCGGCCGGAGCGATGCTGCATCACCTCGGCGTCGTTGGGCAGATCGGCATGGATGACGAGATCGAGGCTCGGCAGGTCGATGCCGCGGGCGGCGACGTCGGTCGCCACACAGACGCGGGCGCGTCCGTCCCGGAGCGACTGCAGCGCCGTGGTCCGCTCGTTCTGCGTCAATTCGCCTGACAGCGCGACCACGGAGAAGCCGCGCTCCAGCAGCGCCGCCTGCAAATGCCTGACGTGATCGCGCGTGCTGCAGAACACCAGCGCGCTCGGCGCCTCGTAGAAGCGCAGCACGTTGACGACGGCATGTTCGACATCACCGGGGGCGACCCTGATGGCACGGTACTCGATGTCGGCGTGACCGCCTTCATCGCCGGCGACCTCGATTCGAAACGCCTGCTGCTGATATTGCTTGGCCAGCGCCACGATGCCGCGCGGAAACGTCGCCGAGAACAGCAACGTGCGGCGTGTCTCCGGCGTGGTCTTGAGGATGAATTCCATGTCCTCGCGAAAGCCGAGATTGAGCATCTCGTCGGCCTCATCGAGGACGACCACTTTCAATTCCGTGATGTCGAGACGGCCGCGACGCAAATGGTCGCACAACCGGCCGGGCGTGCCGACGACGATGTGAGCGCCCGCCGCAAGCTCGCGCTGCTCGCGCCGCGGATCCATGCCGCCGACGCAGGAGACGACCCGCCCGCCGGCATGCCCATACAGCCATGCCAGTTCGCGCTGAACCTGCAAGGCGAGCTCGCGGGTCGGCGCCACGATCAGGGCGAGCGGCGCCCCCGCCTGCTCGAACCGCTCGGCATCGCCAAACAGATCCTTGGCCATGGCGAGGCCATACGCGAGGGTCTTGCCGGAGCCGGTCTGGGCCGAAACCAGGAGATCGCGGTCGGCGGCTTCGTCTGCGAGCACGGCGAGCTGGACAGGGGTGGGTGAATCATAGTTCCGCTCGGCCAAAGCGTGGGCGAGCGGCGGGGTCAGGGCCGGAAAAGACACGGGATGGAGAACCTTGGTTAATGTCAGGCGCGGAACGGTGAACCGGCGGACCTGAGTTGCGTGCGCGGCAAACGGCCCGGCCGCACGCTGGATGTGATCAGGGCGCTCTTTACGCCAAGTGCTCTGAAATCACCATGCCTATGATGCATGGCTTGACGGAAAGAACCGCGCCTGAAGGTTGCAGCGGACGTTCGCGGCCACCTCCGTTAACCTGAAGCCAACCGGCTTAGAGGGGGACGACCGCGTGACGCCTTCCGCCACACGCGCCTGCGGCGATTGCACGCTTTGCTGCAAGGTCATGGYCATCGAGGCGCTGGCCAAACCGGCTGGAAGCTGGTGCCGGCACTGCAAACCCGGCCAGGGCTGCGCGATCTATGCCGAACGCCCGGCCATCATGGGCCAGCGCATGATCCTCATCACGCCGGACCGCGAGTTCGATCTCGGCATCGTCGGGCCGGACGAGCGGATCGTGCGGGAGCTGGAGGGGACCAAGGTCGTCGGCGCGACGGTGGTGAAGGAACATCAGATCAGCCATGGCTGGTTGGTGAACGTCCCATCAGCCGATGCTAGATAGGTCCGGTGACCTGGCAGAGTTAAGTTCAGGCAAAGCAGCACGGGGAGCACGACGATGCGATTGGCAGTCATTTCCGATATCCACGGCAATCTCGCTGCGTTGGAAGCGGTGCTGGCCGACATCAAGGCGCGCGGCGTCGATCGTACGGTCAACCTCGGCGATTGCGTCACCAGCCCGCTGTGGCCAAAGGAAACTTTCGAGGCTCTCCAGTCGCTGTCGTTGCCGACGGTGCGCGGAAATCATGATCGCTGGATTGAGGAGTTTCCAGACGAAAAGCTCTCGCCGGCAGGTCTGTTTGCGCGTAGCGCATTGACCGCGGAGCAGCGCCGCGCACTTCACAGCCTGCCCTCCCAAATACGGCTGGACGACGGGATCCTGGCCTGCCACGGCACACCCGACGACGATACGACGTGCCTGCTCGAAGAAGCGCTCGAGGACGGCCGCTTCGTGCCGGCGCGTCGCGACGTGCTGACCGCGCGCCTTTCGAGCGCGCCAACGGCGCGTGTCGTGCTGTGTGGTCACAGCCACCGCCAGGCCGCTGTTCAGGGCCCGGGCGACCGCCTGGTCCTCAATCCCGGCAGCGTTGGTTGCCCGGTGTTCGCGGACATTCCTTTTGCCGCATACCTGGAGCATCGCTCGCCTCACGCCCGCTACGCGATCCTCACGAAACGAACAAGAGGCTGGCAAGTCGAACTGCTGGCCCTGGAATACGACTGGGAAGCCGCGTCCGCGCAGGCGCTCGCCAACGGCCGCCCGGAATGGGCGGAGGCCATGTTATCAGGACATGTCAAATAGCTGGCCTTGCCACGTTGGTCATTCGATCCCAAATCGTGCCTCACAAGAGCGCAAAGGGGGAAACATGGCCGACAGCATATCGCTTGCCGACAAGCTCGCGACCTTTGGGGATTATTGGTCGCCGCGCACGGTCACGACCTTCAACGATTGCGACGTGATGGTGGTGAAGGTGAAGGGCGAGTTCACCTGGCACAAGCACGATGACACCGACGATTTCTTTCTCGTCCTGAAAGGCAGTCTGGACATCGAATTGCGGGATCGCACAGTGACGCTCGGTCCGGGCGAACTCTATGTCGTGCCCAAAGGGGTGGAGCATCGCCCGGTGGCACGCGAGGAGGTTCACCTCCTGCTCATCGAGCCCACCGGCACCCCGAACACGGGCGACAAGGCCACCGCCGCAGCGCGCAAGCTCGCATAGCGACAACGCGCCTGACCCTAATCCCTGGAGGTCACCAGCCTGCTGAAGCCGCCGACCAGCCTTGCTTTCGCCCTTACAACAGTGTCCCTCGCCGCGCGGCTCAGGGCGCGGATGGCGCGCCAGGCGTCGGTTGCCTGCAGCCACGCCTTCACCTCAGAGAACTTGCCGTACGCCCAGGCGAACGCCGGAATCCGCATCAGCTTGTCGCGCGTGAGATGGAACAGGCGCTCGACCAGCACGAGCTTGAGCAATTCGCCGACGATGAAAGTCACGGCGGCGCTCACGACCTGACCCGTTGCGGCGAGGTAGGCCGCCACGGGCTTGATCGGCTCCAGAATGATCACGGGCACGGAAAACAGGGCGAGCGAGGGATAAGGGGACAGCGACCTGATCCAGGTGCGCAACCATTTGAATTCGAAATGCCGCCCAATCCAGCGCGCCATTGGCCGCGCGACGGCCATGAAGACGGCATCCACCAGGAAGTAGATGGCCGCCAGGATGTAAGTAACGGGTTTCAGGATTCGCTTCACGATACCTCTCCCGTGAAGTGAAAGTCGGAACCTGGGCCTAAGTTTCACCTTAACATGGATAGATCGGGGATTCCCGATGGAACTTTTTGGGCGCCTCAGATCTCGGCATAGACCTCCAGCAAATTGCCGTCGGGATCGCGAAAAAACAGCGTCCGGTGTCCGAACGACTGGTTCGTGGGCGGTGACAGCAGCGCCACGCCCTGCCGCACCAGTTCATCGGCACATTGATCGACCTCGGTCGCGGACACCTTGAAGGCCAGCTGCAGCGAGGCGCTGCCCGCCGGTGTCGGCGCGTCGGCCGCGGTCCGGCTCGGTCTCGCCAGCGCCAGCGTRTTGCCACCCAGGCCGTACTCGATCCAGTTCGGCGAGAGCTCGCGCAGCAGCGGAAAGGCGAGAACGTCCTCGTAGAACCGGCGCATCGCCGCCATGTCGCGCACGAAGATGACGGTGTAGTCGATCGCGCGAATGGCGTTGAAGGGGGAGCGGGTGCGCGGGTTAGGTTCGTCCGTCATCTTAACCCTCATTCCAAACTCAGGCTCGTAGCCCGCATCGAGCGAAACGGAAAGCGGGACCGGCGGCCCCGGATTGCGCTGCGCTCCATCCGGGCTACAAGGTTCAAGAATTATCGCAACAAACCACCGCTATAGCGCAGCTCGTACAGCGGTGCGCCATCATGCCGCGAGATCGTCTCGACGCCGTGGAAGCGATCGAGCGCCCTTTCGACCTCGTTGCGGTAAGTCATGCCTGCCTGCTCGAACAGGCGCGGTCCCCGATAAGGCTCCTCGACGCCTACGCCCAACAGCGCCCGGCGCAGGAATTTATAGATCTCGAGCAGCGTGGACCGATCCGTGATGTCCGCGCGGACGCCGCCGCTGTAGCTCATCGACCAGATGACACGGTCATCCCGTGACACGGTCTCCTGCCCGACGAAAAACCCCATCCCGAAATAGATATCGCGATAAGCATAAGGTGGCGCGCGATGCTCGAGCTGCTTGGAGCCGGCAAGCAGCGGCGCGGCCGCGGTCGCGTCGTCGTCCAGCCCCGCATAGGTGCGCCGCTTGGCTTCGACCAGGAACGCTGCGAGATCCGGTGGAATGGACGGCATTATCTAGTCCACCAGTTCCGGCCACGGCACGATGGTCGATTTCACCGTCTTCATCGCCATCGCATCCCTCACCGCCTGCGCGACGCCCGCTTCCGTGAACGGATAGATCGTCTGCATCTTCAGCCAGGGATATTTGTCACGCGTGCGGTAGAGCATGTCGACGCCGAGCGGGAGATCATTACCGGTAAAGCCCCAGGATCCCAGCACGTTGAGGTCCTTGGTGCAGATGCGGTGCCAGGAGGTCTCGATCGAGCCGGCGTCGGTGAACTGACCCATCTCGACATAGGTGCCACCGTCGCGCAGCATCTCGATGCCTTCGGGGCCGGCGGTCGGATGTCCCGAGCAATCCATCACGAGATCGGCGCCGAAGTGGCCTACAATCTCGCGGACGCGCGCGATGCGCTCCTGCGGCGATTTGATCTCCTCGATGTTCACCGTCGCCTCCGCGCCGAACTCGCGCGCGAGCTTGAGCCGCGGCTCTTCCGGCGCGCCGACGCAGATCACGCGCCCCGCCCCCATCTCCTTGGCGGCCGCGACCGCGAGAATGCCGATCGGACCCGAGCCCTGGATCACCACCGTGTCGCCCCAGGAAAAACCACCGGCGCGGGTGGCGCGGTTGAAGGCGCGGATGCAGGAGGTCAGCGGCTCCGACAGCGCGCCCAGCCGCAGCGACATGTCGTCGGGCAGCTTGTAGATCTTGGTGCCCGGCAGCATCTCGAGATCGGCATAGACATATTCGGCCCAGCCGCCCCACATATGCGGCGCCTTGTCGAAGCCGAGATAGCGGCCGTAATAGACCGGCGTCAGGCATTTGTTCGCGGTCTGCGGATAATGGATGCAGTAATAGCAGTGGCCGCAGGGCATCAGCGGCGGGATCATCACTTTTGATCCGACCTTGAGCGGCTTGCTCATGAAGTCCTCGGTGAATTCCTCGCCGCATTCGACGATGATTCCGCCGAGCTCGTGGCCGAGCGTGAACGGCCAGGGCAGCGGCTTCGGCCAATGTCCTTTCAGAATGTGCAGATCGGTGCCGCAGACGCCGCAGGCGCCGACCTTGATCAGCGCAGCCTTTTTGCCGACCTTCGGCCACGGCACCGTCTTGATGACGGGCTCCGAGCCCGGCCCTGCGTGAGTGCAGACGCGGATCTGGTCCATGGCTGTTTCCTCGCGGCCCGTCTGTTATGATTGATGGTGCGGGCGTGAGGCAAAGCGTATGTGAGATGCGCGGTCGTGCCAAGCGTGAGTCTCGAAGCCCGCACGGAGCGAAGCGAAATGCAAGACCGGCGTCCCCGGAATACGCTTCGCTCCACCCGGGCGACAAGGACAACGCCGATGCTGCGTGACTATCAGCCAGCGGATGCGGAAGCGATCGTGCGCGTCGCTCTCGCGGCATTCGCGCAATTCGAGCAGGATTATTCCGACTGGCCGTTGTTTACGACCCATGTCGCGAAGATGCCGGAGCTGGCCAAGACCGGCGAGATCATCGTCGCCGAGGATGGCGGCCAGATCGTCGGCGCCGTCGCCTATGTCGGTCCGCAAGCCCCGAAGCCTGCCTTCTTCGATCCGGCCTGGCCGGTCATCCGCATGCTGGTGGTTGATCCGGCCGCGCGCAGCAAGGGCATCGGCCGGCAATTGACCGAGGAATGCCTGCGCCGCGCCGAGCGCGACCAGTCGGGCGTCATCGCCCTACACACGACGCCGATCATGACGGTCGCATTGCCGATGTATCAGCGGATGGGATTTACCAGGGTTCGCGAGGCGCCGGATATTCTGGGCGTGCCTTATGCGGTGTACGTCAGGACGCTGGGGTAGGATGGCGTCGGCGTTGATTCTTTGACAGTCGTTGCGAATGACAAACTGGACGAGCCGAACCTGCGCGGCAAATGGCATCGACATCCATTATTTACGGACCGGGGACGAGAAGCCTGCGCTGATCGCGCTGCATGGTCTGACTGGAAGCGGTGCCTGCTGGACACCGTTGGCGCGTGCGCTCGAAGACGGCTACGACGTCATCATGCCCTCCGCGAGGGGACATGGCGCGTCGAGCGCACCGTCCGGCGGGTATCTGTACCGCGATCTCGCAGGCGACGTCATCGGCCTCATTGACGCGCTCGGGCTGACTGCCCCGATCCTGCTCGGCCATTCTATGGGCGGCATGACCGCCGCCGTGGTTGCGAGCGAGATGGGTACGACCATTCGCAGCGTTATCCTCGCCGATCCGACCTTCCTGCGACCGGAGCGTCAGCGCGAGGTTTATGAGAGTGATGTCGCCGAGCAGCATCGCCGGCTTCTGGGGCAGGACAAGGATGAGGTACTCGCCGAGGCCCGGCGGCGGCATCCGCACCGCTCATCCGAGCTGCTTGACCTGATCGTTGATGCGCGGCTGCGGACCGAGATCAGCGCCTTCGAGGTTCTCACGCCGCCGAACCCGGATTATCGCGAGCTTGTCAAAGCCATTGCCGTCCCGAGCCTGCTTGTCATCGGAGACAATGGCGTTGTCTCGGTCGAGACGGCGCGGGAGCTGCAGGGGCTCAATCCACACCTCAGCCATGAGGTGATCGCGAATGCGGGCCATGGGTTGCCATATGACAAGCCGGATGAGTTTGCTGCGGTGGTCAGATCGTTTCTGGCGACGGAGATCGCGTGACGCGCTGCTTCGTAGCCCGCATGGAGCTTTGCGGAATGCGGGGCCGGCGGTCCCGGGTTGCGGGCTACGGACAAACACCCAAGTGTCTTGAGCGGCCGGCGGCGAACGTGTATGGCCCCAAGGGTCCCACCCAGGTGATCGCTTGAACCCCCTGCCCCAAAATCCTGTTGTCGCGTCCGGATCGTTCGCGGCGATGAAGTCGGTGCCGTACCGGCTCCAGTTCATCGCCTACGTGCTGGCGATGATGGCGGACAACATCGAGCATGTGATCAGCTATTGGGTGGTGTTCCAAAAATTCCATTCGCCGACGCTGGGGGGCTTTGCCGTGCTGTCGCACTGGCTGCCGTTCCTGCTGTTCTCGGTCGCGGTCGGCGGGCTCGCCGACCGGTTCGATCCGCGACGAATCATCCAATGCGGCATGCTGCTGTTCATCGTGGCCTCGGCCGGATGGGGCTTCTTCTTCATCACCGACACCATCCAGATGTGGCACGCGATGCTGCTGCTGGTGATCCATGGCTGCGCCGGCGTGCTGTGGCAGACGCCGAACCAGCTTCTGCTCTACGATCTCGTCGGTCCCGCGGATCTTCCGAGCGCGGTGCGCCTGAATGCGATGGCGCGCTATCTCGGCATCCTGGTCGGGCCCGCCGTCGGCGGCGTCATCATGCTGACGCTGGGCACCTCGCACGGCATCATCTTCAACACGCTGTTCTACCTGCCGATGCTGCTCTGGCTGTTCTGGGCGCCGGTGCGCGACAAGAGCGTCGCGGTGCGGCGCTTCGCCATGCGCGGCCTTGCCGACATCGTGCTGACGATGCGCGCCATCGGCACGCAGCCGGTGCTGACCGCAATGACGTGGCTCGCCGGCCTCACCTCCTTCATGATCGGCAACGCCTATCACGCCCAGATGCCGGGGTTTGCCGGCGATCTCGGCCACGGCGATCCCGGCGTCTCCTACAGCGTGCTGCTCGCGGCCGATGCGGCAGGTGCACTGCTCGCCGGCATCGCGCTGGAATCCTGGGGACGGTTGAAGGGCACGCCGCGCACCGCGATCATGCTGGCCATGCTGTGGAGCGTGGCGCTGCTCGGCTTCGCCGCGGTGCGGATCTATCCGGTCGCGATCGTGCTGCTGTTCTTTGCCGGCTTCTTCGAGCTGTCCTTCAACACCATGGCGCAGGCGCTGGTGCRGTTGAACGCGCCGCACGACATCCGCGGCCGCGTCGTCGGGCTCTACAACATGGCCGGCCTCGGGATGCGGGCCTTCAGCGGCATCACCGTCGGCCTGTTCGGCGCGGCGATCGGCATTCACTGGTCGCTCGGGCTCTCGGCCGCGGTGCTGCTGGCGCTGCTGTGCCTTCTCTACGGACGCGCGACGAGGAAGACAGCCGGTTGACTCTCGTCCCTCTCCACCGCACCTTCGAGAGAGGGCTTGGGGAGATGAGACGTTGCGCAATCGCTGGGGCATTCTTGCGATCCTGTTCGTCGTGCGCCTCACCATCGCGTTCCAGTTCCAGAGCGTGGCCGCAGTCGCGCCGTTGCTACAACAGACCTTTGGCGTCGGGCTCGCCGATATCGGCATCCTGATCGGACTCTATTTCACCCCCGGCATCGTGCTGGCGCTGCCGGGCGGCGCGATCGGCCGGACTCTTGGCGACAAGCCGACGACGATCGCAGCGCTGCTGCTGATGACCGCGGGCAGCCTGGTCATGGCCACCACCGACATCTGGGGCTGGCAGATGGCGGGCCGGCTCGTCTCCGGCGCCGGCGGCGTGCTGCTGACGGTGCAGCTCACCAAGATGGGCACCGACTGGTTCGCCGGGAAGGAGATCGCCACCGCGATGGCGATCTTCSTCAACTCCTGGCCGGCCGGCGTCGCGATCTCGCTGCTGGTGCTGCCGGCGATCGGCACGGCCTATGGCGCGAGCGCGGTGTTCCTGGCGGCAGGCGCCCTCACCGCAATCGGTATTGTGCTGGTCACGCTCTATCAGTCGCCGCCGGGTGCCACAGTCAGCGCGGCCGGCCCAGGCCGGCTCGACCCCCTCGCGCTGCTGGCGGTGATCGTCGCGGGCCTGATCTGGGGACTCTTTAATGTCGGCTTCGCCATGATCTTCTCGTTCGGCCCCTCCCTGCTCGCCGAGCGCGGCTGGAGCATTGCTGCGGCAGGCTCCGCGATCAGCCTCGTGATGTGGCTGTCGGTGATCTCGGTGCCGGCAGGCGGCTATCTCGCCGACCGCTTCAAGCGTCCGCTCACGCTCGCGACCGCAGCCAGCCTCATCGTGGCCGGGCTGCTTGCCTGGTTGCCGCGATCGGATGCGGTGATCACGGTCCTCGTCCTGATCGGCCTGATCGGCGGCCATCCGGCCGGCCCGATCATGAGCCTGGCCGCCCGCGTGCTCGCGCCGGAAACAAGGGCGATCGGCATGGGCGTGTTCTACACTCTCTTCTATGCCGCGATGATGCTGGGACCGGCGGTCGCCGGCCGGCTGGCCAAATCGGCCGGGACGGCCGCGGTGGCACTCGACCTCGGCGCGCTGACGGTGCTGGCCTGCCCGCCGCTGATGTGGCTTTTCGAGCGCATTGTGTCTGTCCGTAATCGACGCGCCCAATCCTAACGCGGCGTTAACCCTGTGCACCTTAGGGTCGTCCCGGACTCCGCCAGGCGGGGGGTCGGGTTGTGAAAATGGCGTTGGCGAACAAAAAATTTCTTCCGGCCGCCGAGGAACGACGGCGTTTCCAGCGGGTGAAGGTTCACCTGCTCGGCCGCTACATGCTGCCGGACCGCCGGGAATTCCCCTGCCAGGTCATCAACATGTCGCCGGGCGGACTAGCGCTTCTGGCCCCCGGCATCGGCAATGTCGGCGACCGCGTCGTCGCCTATCTCGACCATATCGGCCGGGTCGAGGGCAAGATCACCCGCATCATCGACAACGGCTTCGCCATGACGGTCGGGGCGACGCCGCGCAAGCGCGACAAGCTGGCGGCCCAGCTGACCTGGCTTGCCAACCGCGACATCCTCAATCTGCCGGAGGATCGCCGCCACGACCGTATCGTGCCGCGCAACCCGATCGCGGTGCTGACGCTCGAGGACGGCACCAAGATGACCTGCCGCATCATCGACCTCTCGCTGTCTGGTGCCGCCATTGCCGCGGAGAACCGCCCGCCGGTGAAATCGATCGTGCTGCTCGGCCGGGTCCAGGGCCGCGTGGTCCGAAACCTCGAGGACGGCTTCGCGCTGGAGTTCATGCACGAGCAGCCGATAGAGACTCTCGAAGAGAGCGTTACCGCGCGGTAAAGCGCAAGGACGCTAAAACGCCTGTATTTCCAGCCCTGAAGGCGGCTTCCGCGATGCGGACGCCGCCTTTTTCGTGTCCGGCGACCGCCTCGCGCGGGTTAACGCGAGGGCCGCGTGCGCGCGCAAACAACMGTTCCGCCAGCGTTTCCGCGTTAATAGATAAAATTTGAATCAATTGAAGTCATTTCAAATCTTAGTCGAATTCGATTCAAGTATAGATCGAATTCATCGCGCCTTTTACTTGTATTCGTCTCGACKTGACTTGGCCGACTTAGCGGCAACTCAAAAGCTCCATGCGAAATGTGGTCCCAACAAGAAACGGGGGCCGCAATGTTGGACTTCAGGGGACAGGGGAAAGGGCTGGCACTGGCTGCCATGCTCTTCGGGATCAGCGCGGCAGCGCAGGCCGGCGAAGGCCGTCTGCTCTACGCGAGCCTCGGCGACACCACGCGTGCGCCGATCGGCTGGGTCGAGTTCTGTGCGGATAATGCCGCCCAGTGCCAGGGCGCGCCGACGCAACCGCGCGACATCGTGATGTCGCAGGCCGCATGGCGCGACCTCGTCAAGGTCAATCGCTGGGTCAACGAGACCGTCAAGCCTTTGACCGACCAGGAGCACTGGGGCGTGATCGAGAAGTGGTCGCTGCCGACCGACGGTTACGGCGATTGTGAAGACTACGTGCTGCTGAAGCGCAAGATGCTGATCGATGCCGGATGRCCGCGCGAGGCCCTGCTCATCACCGTCGTGCGGGACAAGAAGGGCGAAGGACACGCGGTGCTGACGGTGAAGACCGACAAGGGCGAGTTCGTTCTCGACAATCAGAACGAGAACGTCGTTGCCTGGACGGAGACCGGCTACCGCTTCGTCAAGCGCCAGTCACAGAGCGATCCCAACGTCTGGGTCTCGCTCGGCGACACCAAGCCGGCGGTCTCCACCGCCAGCGCCAAGAACTAGCAGTCAGGAAAACGAGTTACGCGGCCCGGTCACATCCCCACCCCTCCCCGTCCCAGACCGGTTCGCGCGCGGCCAGCCATCCCCCAATGGCTGGCCGCAACTTTTTTGGGGAGAGCAATCAGCCCTGCGACGACCAGGGCACGCGTGCCGCAGTGAAATCGCGCCACGTGCGTTGCAAAGCGGGCTGCACGCCGATCGATGCACGGGCCTGCCAGCCGGCGATCGCCGCGGCCGCGATGGCGCTGTCGGGTTCAGTACCGAGCCCATCGAGCAGCGATGCCGTGACCGCCATGTCGTTGAAAGCGCCAAGCTCCTCCTGCAAGGCTGCGAGCCCGCGCGAGAAACGTCGCGCCGACTTGCGATCCTCGTACAGTGGCAGCAGGAACTCGCTGAGATAGCGCAGCCGCTTGGTCGCGAGCCGCACCCGGTGCAGCTCCTCGGCAGGAAGCGACTTGAAGCGGCGGCCGCGCTTGAGCACCTTGGCGTATTGCTCCGACAAGATGCGCCGCGCGAAGTCGACGGCAGGTTCGGCCAGCTGGCCGAGATCTTCGGCGGCAACGTCGTTGCGCCAGCCTCGCGTCTCGATCCAGTTTCCGAGACCGATCAGGAACACGGCGCAGCGGCGATCGTCGAGCGCATCATGCGCCTTGCGATAGGCGTCCGACTGGCGCTCGGCCGCAGCCCGGCCCAGCGCATCGAAGCCGGCGACCAACGGACAGGCCTGTGCGATCGTCGGCAAGGTCTCGAGCTGGAACACGTCCCAATCACGCGCGGCGGAGAGGTCTTGCGCCAGCCATTTGACCTCCGACCGCAGCACGTCGAGATTGCTGAGCGTACCGACCGATCGCATCAGGTCGAGCGCCGATCGCAGCCGGCGCAGCGAGACGCGGAGTTGATGCACGCCTTCCGGGTTGCGCCCGTCCTCGGCCGCCGGCAGCGACTGAAGCAGATGGAGGAAGCAGGAGCGCAGGATCGTCGCGAAGGCCTCGTCGAGCGTGACCGACGCATCGAGGCGAAGTTTTCGCGGGCGACGTGCCGGGGGCGGCTCATCGGCGGCAAGATCAAAGCCGCGCGCCGACTTGGTACGGATAGACGGCTTCACCGCACCCTGCTCCGCGAGCCGCAGCGCGACCTCATAGATCGTGCTGGCGCTGCCGCTCTTCAGCTCAAGCTCGATCTCGCTCACCTGTAGCGTGCGATCGCCAGCCGTCAGCTCGCCTTGATCGAAGGCGATTTCGACCGCGCCGGACGGCAAGTCGATCATCCTCGCATGACGACGGATGTCGGCGGTGAAGACGGCTTCGAGCGGCTGCGTCACGAGGTGGCTACGAAGCTTCTCCGGAATGAAGGGCATCGCCAGAGCGAGATCGGGCGCAAGCGACGACACGCTCGCCTCCCACTCGCCACGACGCAACGGATCGTCCGCGGCGTCCGTCTTCACCGTCTGCACGAAGCGCGCGCCGCTCTGGCGGACACGCAGGCTCAGGCCATTGCGCCGAAGCAGGCGCTCGGCCGTGTCGTAATAGACCGACTTGAGATGCTTGCGCGTGCCCTTGTTGCGCGCGTTGGCCGTGATGACCGGCGCGGCGTTGAAATGCGCCATGCGATCGGCATCGACGAGAAGCTTGAGCTCGATCTCACCGGCGGGACGCGCAGCAGTGCCGGACTGGGCAGGCTCCGGTGCAGGCGTCGTGTCTTGCGATGGCGTCTGATCAATCACAGCGCCTTCGACGATCGCATGTTCCGGGTCGGGCTCGGCTGCGTCACGTTGCCTGAGGAAGCCGGCGACGACGTCCGTTCTCTTGTTGCTGTCCTTGGGGACAGGATTCCCATCCGGCGCGCTCATGGTTTTGCGAGCCGGCGTAGCGTCTGATTTCAACATTTCCGGTGACATGACGGTTTGATGACAGAGCGCAGCATATAGCTCGTCAGGCCCACAAGGAATAGTAACGTTACGTCGCAACGCATCATCGTCCACATGCGACACGCGCGACGCTAAAGATCGGGCGGAACTGTCATAATTCGTCTGGCGTGACGAATTAAATTGCCGCCGCGTACAGTAAGTGATCGAATTGATAGCGAATCTCGGCGTTCTCGAAACCGAGATGAACGCGTCAGCGAGCTTGACTCATGCTAGCAGAAAAATTCTTTCTGGTTTTGGAGACGCTCAGAAGTCACGCCTCCGATGGTGACAGGCCGGAGATTGTGACAAGCCCCGCGCGGCCTCCTGCGCTCCCGGAGATCGCAAAAGGCTCTCGACCAGGAAAGCCGGTTCCCGACGAGCGCGACTAGAAGCGATTGAATTTCGCGGGCTCACACCTGCCCAGCGCGCATCAATGCGCGAGCCTGTTCTTGTAGATCCTGCCGTCCTTCATGATCACCACAAAATTCTTCGCGGGATCTTCGACCAGCTTGATGTCGTCGAGCGGATTGCCGTCGACCAGCAGGAGATCGGCGAGCGCGCCCTCCTCGACCACGCCGAGCTTGCCGGGATAGGGATTGCGCAGGCCCGAAAGGCTCAAGAGTTCAGCGTTGGTCGACGTCGCCATCGTCAGCGCTTCGGCCGGCGTGTACCAGCGCGTCAGTGCGGCCAGCATCGAGCCCTGCTTGTCCGCCAATGCCTTCGAGAACAGGACGTCAGTGCCGAACGCGGTCTTGATCTTGTACTTCTTCGCCAGCGCATAGACGCGGTCGGTGCCGGCAACCACCTGCCGCATCTTGTCCTGTTCCGAAGGCCCGAGCGCGGCAGCCATGGACATATCCAGGAACGGCTGCGTGCTGAGCCAGATTCCCTTCTCCGCCATCAGCTTCGCGCTCGCCTCGTCCATGAGATGACCGTGCTCGATGCATCTCACGCCGGCTGCGATCGAGCGCTGGATCGCGACCGGCGTATAGGCGTGCGTGGCGACATAGGTACCCCAATTGTCCGCGGCCTCGACAGCGGCGCGCAGCTCGGGCTCGGTGAAGGTGGAGACATCGAGCGGACTGAAGGGCGATGCGACGCCGCCGCCCGCCGTGAGCTTGACCTGCGACGCGCCTTGCATCAGTTGCTCGCGCGCGCGCACGCGCACCTCGTCCGGGCTGTCGGCGACCAGGCTGCCGCCGATCAGCTCCATGCGGCTGAGCATGCCGCCGATGGTTCGCGGCAGATCGGTGAGCTGGCGGAAATCGCCATGACCGCCGGTGATGGTGATGATGGCGCCGGACGGATAGATGCGCGGACCGGCGACGAGACCCTCGTCGATGGCCCGCTTGAGGCCGAAACTCGGCCCGCCCATGTCGCGTATAGTGGTGAAGCCGCGCATCAGCGTCGCTGTCGCCTCGCTGGCGGCGAGCAGATTGTTGTAGCCGACATCGCCGAGGGCCGCGGCCGGCGTCGGGCGCACCAGCATCGCGTGCCAATGCGCGTCGATCAGTCCCGGCATCAGCACCCGGCCGCCGCCGTCGATCACCTGACCGGTGGCCGCGATGTCGGTGGTGGAAATCTTCTCGATCTTCCTGTTCCTGATCAGGACGTTGGACGCGGCCGAGAGCGTGGCATTCTTTCCGTCGAAGATCCGAACGTCGCGGAACAGGACGGCGGAGTCCTGCTGGGCTTGTAAGGGCAACGGGCTACCGAGGCTTCCAATCGACACAAGCAATGCGGCGGCTCTGAAGAGTCCGGCCGGCGTGGTCCAACCCCACATGTCCAATCTCCACGCAGATCCGGGCGAACGCCAGCCAGCTGACACCGCGGGATGCAGCTATGGATTGATGCCTGCAAACCGCATCGAGTCAATTTGCAACCACAGGGAGGTTTTGCAAATCAGCCATACGGACGCGAAGAGAAGCGTCCCCATCAAGTTGGATAGGCGAATGGGTAAGTGCACCTGTCGCACTCGCGTCGAACTCAAATTAAAACGCACTATCGATTTCGACCCGCCAGCAACGGTAGATTGCAACTTTCTCGCTCGGGAGTACGATCCTGCGCGGTCTACGCGACTTGAGCCGCTGGGCAGGAGGGCTTGCGGTCGTCTGTAGAATTCAAATGACGAGGCGTAACATGGTGGCGCAAACGAGTGACGGACGCATCCTGCTGGCCAAGAAGCTCGGCGGGCTCATCGCAATCATCTTGGGATGCCTGCTGACGGCCGTAGGCGTGACGTTCGAATACAGCGGCATGACTTTCGTCGGCGTGTTGTTGCTCGTCCTCGGAGCCGTCCTGCTGGTGCTCAAGATCATGAGGCGAAATCAGGAACGTCCGTTCTGACAGACGGCAGGCGGTCACACGCCCAGCACGTCGGCGAGCCGCAACTCGTCGGCGGCGGGATCCTTCAAGAACAGCTCGGCCTCGATCTCGTCCAGATGTGACAGCATCTGCACGCGCGCAGCCTGCTTGTCGCGCTTGCGGATCGCGGCGACGATGCCGGCGTGATGATCGGTGCCACAGGCCGGCGTGTCGTGGCGGCGGTAGAGCAGGATGATGAGCGAGGAGCGCGCGATCAGCTCTTTCAGGAAGCCGAGATAGATGCTGTGGCCGCTCATCTCCGCGACGAGGCGATGAAACTCGCCGGAGAGCCGGACCGAGGCGCGCGCGTCACCGCGCAGCTCCGCCTCGCGCTCCTCGGTGAGATGTTGCTGGAGGCGGTCGATCCAGGCCGGGGACACCGCATCGATCGCGTGATCGACGATGGTTGGCTCGATCAGGCGACGCGCCTCGAACACTTCACGGGCATCGCCCGGCGTCGGCCGCGCGACGAAGGCACCGCGGTTCTTCTCGATGTTGACGATGCCCTCATGCGCAAGCTGCTGGAGCGCTGTGCGGACCAGCGTGCGGCTCGCGCCGTAGATCTCGCCGATCTCGTCCTCGCCGAGCTTCGTGCCCGGCAGCAGGCGATGCTCGAGGATCGCGGCGGTCACCCCCTCCCTGATACGGCTGACGCGATCGCTTGCATCTGGCGCGTCGGATTTCGGGTGAGTCTTGGCGGCCATCAGTTCGAAGGGTTGGGTGTGAGGGCTCGATCGGCGACGTTCGGCCTTGAATGTTAGCCGACGACCTGTATCCAATCACAGGCGAAAGTTTATACAATCCACGCCCGTTTTGTGTGCAGCGAGGCAGGCGGGTGCCGGGACGGCCGAAGGCGGCGGATTCGATCTAACGACCTGACTCTGCTGCACAGTTCTGGAATTCAGCCGGCCAAGGGCGGTTGGCACGGACCTTGCGGAGAGACGGGAGCATCGCCCCTCCCTTGGACACGCCATGGCCACTCCCGCCGCTCTCGAACTGGTCGCCGTCACCAAGCGCTACGACACGACGCTGGCGGTCGACACCGTCAATTTGAAGATCCCGGCCGGGACCTATTGCTGCCTGCTCGGCCCCTCCGGCTGCGGCAAGACCTCGACCTTGCGCATGATCGCAGGCCACGAGGCGGTCAGCAAAGGCGACATCATTCTCGGTGCGCAGAACGTGACCGACCTCGAGCCCGCCAAGCGCGGCACGGCGATGATGTTCCAGTCCTACGCGCTGTTTCCGCATCTGACCGTGCTCGACAACGTGGCGTTTGCGCTCAAAATGCGCGGCGTCGACCGCGCGACCAGGCACAGGCGCGCCGGCGAATTGCTCGAGCTGGTGGCAATGACACCCTATGCGGGCCGGCTCCCGGCCCAACTCTCCGGCGGCCAGCAGCAGCGCGTGGCGCTGGCTCGCGCACTGATCACCGAGCCGCAGATCCTGCTGCTCGACGAGCCGCTCTCCGCGCTCGATCCGTTCCTGCGGGTGAGGATGCGCGGCGAGTTGAAGCGCCTTCAGCGCGAGCTCGGCATCAGCTTCATCCAGGTCACCCACGGCCAGGAAGAAGCGATGGCGCTCGCCGACCACATCGTGGTGATGAACCAGGGCAGGATCGAACAGCAAGGCACCGCGCGCGAGATCTTCCACCGCCCCCGCACCGAATTCGTGGCGCGCTTCATCGGCGGCCACAACGTCCTCAGCGACGCCGGAAACCTCATCGCCGTGCGCGCCGATCAGCTCGGCATCGCGCCGTTCGCCGAGGGCGCGTTYGGCGCACCGGCGCTGCTGACCCAGACCGAGTACCAGGGCTCCTACATCGCCGTCTCGCTCACGCTCGACGACGGCACCGCCCTGTTCTCCCACCTCCCCGAGGCCGCCTTCGACGTCCACCCGTTCCGTCCGGGCGATCGCGTGCTGGCCACCTGGGATCCCGCCAAGGCGCAACGCCTGCAATAGCGCCGATCGATCACTGGAATGCGCAACAGAGGAGTGACTGATATGACCGAGACCACCAGGACGAAGGGCGTCAGCCGCCGCACGCTGCTCAAGGGCACCGCGGGTCTCGCGGGCCTCGCCGCCGGCTCCGGCGCCATCACCGGCTTTCCCTATGTGAAATCGGCCGATGCGAAGGTGCTGCGCTATCTCGGCACCGCCGTGAACGAAGGCGACGACATCTCCAAGCAGTGCCTCAAGGACACCGGCATCAAGATCGAATACATCACCGCGACCACCGACGACGTCACCAAGCGCGTGATGACCCAGCCCAACTCCTTCGACGTGCTCGACACCGAATATTTCTCGCTGAAGAAGATCGTGCCGTCGGGCAACATCCTTGCCCTCGATGCCAAGAAGATCAAGGAATTCGACAACATCACGCCGGTCTTCACCAAGGGCGAGACGCCCGGCGGCAAGAAGATCGGCGGCCAGGGCACGGCGCCCTGGAAGGTGCTCTATCTCGAAGGCAAGGACTCCAAGAAGTTCGCGACGTCGGCGACCGAGTTCGTCACGCTGATCCCGACCGTCTACAACGCCGACACGCTCGGCATTCGTCCCGACCTGATCAAGCGCCCGATCAGCTCGTGGTCGGAGCTGCTCAATCCCGAATTCAAGGGCAAGGCCTCGATCCTCAACATCCCCTCGATCGGCATCATGGATGCCGCGATGGTCGTGGAAGCCACCGGCAAGTACAAATATGCCGACAAGGGCAACATGACCAAGGAAGAGATCGATCTCACCATGAAGGTGATGACCGAGGCCAAGAAGGCGGGGCAATTCCGCGCCTTCTGGAAGGACTTCAACGAGAGCGTCAACCTGATGGCCTCCGGCGAGACCGTGATCCAGTCGATGTGGTCGCCGGCCGTGACGAAGGTGCGCTCGATGGGCATCCCCTGCACCTTCCAGCCGCTCAAGGAAGGCTATCGCTCCTGGGCCTCGGGCTTCTGCGTCTCCAAGGGCGTGTCGGGTGCAAAGCTCGAATGGGCCTATGAGTTCGTGAACTGGTTCCTGTCCGGCTATGCCGGTGCCTATCTCAACCGCCAGGGCTATTACTCCGCCGTGCTCTCGACCGCGAAGGCGCACATGGAGCCGTACGAGTGGGCGTACTGGATGGAAGGCAAGCCGGCCGAGAAGGACATCAAGGCGCCCGACGGCTCGCTGCTCGAGAAGGCCGGCGCAGTGCGTGACGGCGGCTCCTACGAGGACCGCATGGGCGGCGTCGCCTGCTGGAACGCCGTGATGGACGAGAACGACTACATGGTCCGCAAGTGGAACGAGTTCATCGCGGCCTAACGTGATGGACACGTCAGAGGACATCCTGCAACAGGCGTCCCCGGGATTGATCCCGGGGTCGGGCACGGCGCGCGCCGCGAAAGCGACGCGCCTGTCGCCCTCCTTCATCTCCTGGCTCCAGGCCGGGCCGATGATGCTGGTGTTTCTCGCCTTCTTCTTGATCCCTCTGGTCTTCGTCGTCATCGTCTCGTTCTGGGACTACAACGAATACCAGCTGCTGCCGGCCTTCTCCGGCCGCGGCTACACCGACACGTTCGAGGGCTGCATCGCGCAGCTCCCCGATCTCTGCACCATCGCCAAGACCTATCTGAAGACGCTGAAGCTGTGCTTCCTGGTCTGGGTCATCACGCTCTTCATCGGCTTCTGGGTCGCCTACTTCCTCGCCTTCCACGTCAAGTCCAAGACCTGGCAGATGGGATTGTCGCTGCTCTGCACGATCCCGTTCTGGACCTCCAACGTCATCCGCATGATCGCCTGGATCCCGCTGCTCGGACGCAACGGCCTCGTGAACTCCGGACTGGTCAAGAGCGGATTGATCAACCATCCGCTGGAATGGCTGCTGTTCTCCGAATTCTCCGTGGTGCTGGCGCTGGTCCACCTCTTCACCTTCTTCATGGTGGTGCCGATCTTCAATTCGATGGTTCGCATCGACAAGTCGCTGATCGAGGCGGCCTATGATGCCGGTGCCACCGGCTTCCAGACGCTGGTCAACGTCATCATCCCGCTCTCCAAGCCCGGCATCGTGATCGGCTCGATCTTCGTCATCACCATTGTGATGGGCGACTTCATCACCATCGGCGTGATGGGCGGCCAGCAGATCGCCGCCGCCGGCAAGATCATCGAGACGCGGGTGAACGCGCTGCAGTTCCCGGCTGCGGCCGCGAACGCCGTGATCCTGCTCATCATCACCTTCCTGATCATCACCATGATGTCGCGCATCGTCGACATCAAGAAGGAGCTCTAGAGCATGAAGGAGGGACGCCCGCGCTCGTTCTACGTGCTCGCGATCTTCTTCGCGGCCTATGTGCTGTTTCTCTACGGCCCGATGATCGCGATCTACGTCCTCTCGTTCCAGGGGCCGCAGGGCGGCCTCACCTTCCCGATGAACGGCGTGTCGACCTTCTGGATCGCAAAACTGTTCCAGGGCACCGGCATCGTCGATCTCGGCGCGGCCTTCCGACGCTCGCTGCTGCTTGGCCTGATCGTGATGGTTGTGACCGTCGTGCTGTCGGTCGCCGCCGGCATGGCCTTCCGCCGCAAGTTCAAGGCGCAGAGCATTCTATTTTACTCGGCGATCGCGAGCCTGATCGTGCCCTCGATCATCACCTCGCTCGGCATCTCGCTTGAATTCCGCATCATCGACGATTTGATCAAGGCGCATTGGAACGAGAATTTCGAGACCTCGATGGGCCTGCTGACCTCGGGCTTAGGTGCGCACCTGACCTGGACGCTGCCGTTCGGCCTGCTGATCATGTTCGCGATCTTCAACCGCTTCGATCCCAGGCTCGAGGAAGCCGCGCGCGATCTCGGCGCGACGCCGTGGCAGGCCTTCCGTCATGTCGTGCTGCCGATCATCCTGCCCTCCGTGATCGGCATCGGCCTGTTCGGCTTCACGCTGTCCTGGGACGAGCTCGCCCGCTCCAGCCAGGCGATCGGGGCGGTGAACACGCTGCCGCTCGATCTCCAGGGCCTCACCACCACCGTGACGAACCCCGACATCTACGCGCTCGGCACCGTGATCTCGGCGGTGTCGTTCACCGTGATCGCCCTTGCACTCGGCACCATCCACATGCTCAACAAACGGCAGGCGGCCAAGGGCTCGGATGCCGGCCAAGGGCTTGTCTGACAAGGGGCTTGTCTGAACTGATGCGGCTGCACGTCGTCAATCCCAACACCACCGCGTCGATGACGGCGAAGATCGCCGCTGCCGCACGCAGCGTCGCCCTGCCCGACACATTGATCGACGCGCGCCAGCCCGGGATGGGCCCGGTCTCGATCGAGGGCTTTTACGACGAGGCCTTCGCCGTGCCCGGCATGCTCGGCTGCATCCGCGACGCCGACCGCGACGGCGCCGACGCCCACATCATCGCCTGCTTCGACGACACCGGCCTCGACGCCGCGCGTGCCGCCGCGAAAGCGCCGGTGATCGGCATCGGGGAAGCCGGCTTCCACATGGCGAGCCTGATCGCGGCGCGCTTTGCCGTGGTGACGACGCTCGGTGTCTCCATCGTGCCGATCGAGCATAATCTACGGAAATACGGTCTCGCCGAGCGCTRCGCTCGCGTCCGTGCCGCCGAGGTCCCGGTGCTCGCGCTCGAGGAGCGCAATACTGATGCCCTCGGCAAGATCTCCGCGGAGATCACCGCCGCGGTCCGCGACGATCGGGCGGAAGCCGTCGTGCTCGGCTGCGCCGGCATGGCTGATCTCGCCGCCGAGCTCGCCGCCACACATGGCCTGCCCGTGGTCGACGGCGTCGCCGCGGCGGTCACGCTGGCAGAATCACTGGTGCGGCTGGGACTGAAAACCTCCCGACTCGGGCCCTATGCGGCGCCGCGCTCGAAGACCTATTCCGGACCGTTTTCGTCGTTCCAGCCTTGATCCCGGCTCTTTTCGAGGACCTTCAGGGGTCCCAAGACCAGCTGATTGCTGGATTTTTGTCGTTAGCCTCTTTTTGGTCCCATTTGTTGCCGAATGGTAACACTTTCGGGACGTCCCGGCGACCTCTGGTTGCCGCACTTCGCCACTCACCAAGTTTCAATTTGGGTTTTGTCAGCGATGATCGATCTCGCCCAGGACAGGCCGTCCAACCCCCTCTTTCGCCTTGGCGCGCAGCCGATTGCGCTGACCGCCGCAGCCCTCCTGCTCCTCATCGCCGGCGTGACCTCGATTGCGATCTGGCGCACCTATACCGGCGCAACTCCTGAGACCGACCGGGTGGTGGCGTCGCGGCAGCTCCAGGCCCGCACGGCCCAGGCCTCCGAGCAACTCGTCGAGAAGACCAAGGGTCTGGAGGCGACCCAGCAGGAATCGATCGACCAGCTCCAGGTCGTGCAGGACCAGCTCCAGACGGTGAAGAAGCTGCTCGCATTCCAGCAGGCCGACACCAAGCGACTGTCCGAGCAGGTCACGACGCTGAACGAGTCCATCGACAGCCTTCGGCAGTCCTTTGCCAGCGCCCGGGCCACGGAGGCGGAGACACCCTCGGTTACCCGCAGGAAACCGTCGCGCCGTGTTCACGCCAGTGCCCGCAAGCGCTCGCGCGGCTAGCCGGGTCAGGGTCTGCGACTTAAATTTTTCCACATGTGAACTGGATCACATTCCCCCGTATGATTCCGCGCCATGCTGGCGGTTACCGGATGGCGTGAGCCGATTTCAATGTCCGGGGCTGGCAAGGTCGTTGACGGTATACTGCGTCAACGGCCTTGTTCTTTAATGGGTCCAGTCTTTTGGTAGATCTGGCTTCTTAGTCTGGCTGAGCCTCGCGGCCGCTATTCGCAGACATCCACGCGGCGGACACGCCAGCCTGCCGGCGTCATGACGCGCTTCCGCACGACATAGCAGCCACCATAACCGCCATCGTCAGAGCCGGTACCATAGTAATAGGGATCGCCGTAACCATAGCCGTAGCCGTAATAGCCGCCATAGTAGCCGGCGCCGGCGATACCTGCCCCGATCGCCACTCCGGGCCAGAAGCCGCCGCCACGCCAGTGGCCGCCATGGCCCCAGCCGCCACCATGGCCCCAGCCGCCGCCGCCGTGGCCCCAGCCACCATGACCGAAACCGCCCCGCGCCTCAGCCGCCTGCGGCGCCGACAAGCCGACTGCCGCAACGGCCAAGGCCGCCATCATCATCTTCCGTAACATCACTCGATCCTCCGCGTGGAGACGTTCCACGCTCAAAGCGGGACCAAGCTAACGTCAGCCGCGCCTTCCTGACAGCCTCACTGTCTCACTTCCGCGCGAGCATTAGCAGCCGCAGCAGATGAGCAGCTTGTTCTCGGCATTGACGGCGGACCCTGCCAAGCGGGCTGCGCGTTCCAAAGCCAGACAGGCCAAATCACGATGACCGATCGCGACCCTTTTGCAGAGGGCGAACGCGCCGCGCGCGAGAACATCCCGGCCGAAGCCGATCCCTACTCGGACGGCAGCGATGACCACGCGCTGTGGTCGGCGGCCACGAGAAGGTCGCAGGCACCATGGAAGCCCGCGAGTCCGAAGGCAACTAGCCGATCCGCTTCAGGCCTTTCTGGAAGCGCGGGCCGTTGGCCACGTAGAACCTCGCTGCACTCCCCATCTTCTGCACCTGGGCGTCGTCGAGCGTGCGGATCACGCGCGCGGGCGAGCCGATGATCAGGGAGCGTTCGGGAAATTCCTTGCCCTCGGTGATGACCGAGCCCGCGCCGACGATGCTGTTGCGGCCGATCTTCGCGCCGTTCATCACGATCGAGCCCATCCCGACGAGCGCGCCCTCCTCGATCGTGCAGCCGTGCAGGATGACGTTGTGGCCGACGGTGCAGTTCTTGCCGATGACCAGGGGAAAGCCGAGGTCGGTGTGGCAGGTCGAGCCATCCTGCACATTGGCGCCCTCGCCGATCTCGATCCATTCATTGTCGCCGCGCAGCACGGCGCCGAACCAGACGCTCGCACCCGGCTTCAGGCGCACGCGGCCGATCACGGTCGCGGTTTCGGCGATGAAGTAATTCCCGTCGGCCGGAAGATCCGGTGCCTGTCCGTCGAGTTCGTAGATCGCCATGGGGTTCTCCTGTCGCATCAACCCCAGCCATAGCGAAACGGCGACGCTGAGGCAAAGGGCCCCCGCGCCACGCAGGGGACGCAGAGTATCCCTGGGGAACGCAGAGCGTCCCGGGCAACGGAAGCGTCAGACCAGAACGCCGGCGGCGCGTAGCGTCATCAGGAAGAAGGTGCCGCTCATCATGCTCCAGAAGCCGGCGATGACGGTCGCCATCATCACGAATTCGACGCGGCGGCTTTCCACCCGCATGCCACGCAACGTGTTGCGCATGATGATGAAGGGCGCCGCGAAGACTAGGAACGGAACCGCGGCAAACGTCTTCGGCGCCACGCCGTCCTGCAACAGGCCGAAACCGGCGGGCCGCTGGGCAAACGCCTGGTATCCGTTCACGAGCGCTCCTGCGAGCGCGAAACCGATGCAGATCGAGAACAGAGAATTGAAGGCTTCAGGTGTCATCGGAACGGTCCGCCCTTACGCAACGCCGGAGCCTTCCTGTGACAAAGAGTGCCGGTTAACGCTACATTATCCTTAAGGGAAGGTTAACGTCGGTGGCCGATCCGCGCAGGGCCCTCCCCCGTCCCGGCGGCCGGGAACGCTCCGCGAATTCGCCGCCGCATGGCATATTCGCCGCTGATTCGTCGGCCACCGGCCGACTTCCCGGTTCGACTTGCGCAAGCTCATGACGATGTTTTCGGCAGCTCCCCTTCGGTCCTCCAGGACGCACCCTCGGGCGCATGTCGTCCCGATCGTGCTCGGCGGCATTGCGGCGCTGGGCGCGGTGGCGCTCGTCGCCTATTTGCTGTGGCCGACCTGGGGCTCGGGCGGCGCGAATGCTCCGGACCGGCTGCCGGTGAGCGTCGGCGGCACGCTGTTCAACGTTCCCACGACCGCGATCAGGATGAAGATCCAGCGGCACTCCGGGCCGCAGGAGCGCATCGATCTCGACTTCCTCTACCCTTCGCTTGAGCCGCCGGGCGCGCCGAAACATGTCACCGCCGACACCGTGGAAGAGGCGATGCAACCGATCGACCGTGTCTTCCTCTCGATATCGGCGCATCACGATGCGCTGGCGCCGGAGCAGCGAACAGCCACGATCTATCCGCGCTATCTCGACCAGGCCGCGACCAGTGCGGCGGACGGCCTGACGATGCGGATGTTCCGCGCCGACACGCCCTATGGCAGCGAGGACTTCTATTCCGCGACAAGCCCCGCGCTGACCGCACGCTGCACGCGCGATGCCGCCACGCCCGGCATGTGCCTCTCCGAACGCCGTGTCGGCGGCGCCGATCTCACCTTCCGTTTTCCGCGGAGCTGGCTGTCGCAATGGCGCGATGTCGCCGAAGCGCAGGACAGGCTGTCAGCGCAATTGCGCGGACCGAAGGGATGAGCGCGGATCGCTTTGCGCCGCATTGACCGGCTGATAGGCTCGTCGCCAACAACATCAAGCGCGGCGATCGACGTGACCGATGCAGCAGCAAACCTGCCTCCGGGCGCCCAATTGTTGGGGCGCGAATGGCTCGGCTTTGACGAGGGCGGGCGGGCCTTGATCCGCTTCCAGGCTCAGCCCGCGTTCACCAACAGGCACGGCACGATCCAGGGCGGCTTCCTCGCGGCGATGCTGGACTCTGCCACCGGGATTGGCGCGCTGGCAGCGCTGTCTCCCGACCTGACAGTGGTCACCAGAAGTCTGGATACGCGCTTCCTGAAGCCTGCAGCGGTCGGAGCCATCACGGCACACGCGCGCGTTGTCGAACGGACCGATCGCGATATGGTCGTGCAGGCCGAGCTCGTCGATGCGAACGGCATCACTGTCGCTGATGCCACGGCGCGGCTGCGCATTCTCGCGAAGAAATAGAACTACGGAACCGCGGAGTTAACGTTCGTCATTGCGAGCAGAGCGAAGCAATCCAGAATCCCTCCGCGGAAAGATCCTGGATTGCTTCGCTTCGCTCGCAATGACGGAGAGAGAAACTATTCCTGATCGACGAGATCGTCCTCGAGGATCGCCATCTGGAATTGGAACGAGCGATCATCATCCTCGTCATCGACGAAGAGCACGCCGATGAACTCCTCGCCGATATAGACCTCGGCGGAATCATCCTTCTTCGGCCGCGGCACGACGCGGATCTTGGGATTGCCGAATACGCGCTTCAGATACGCGTCGAGCTTCCTTACTTCCTTGACGTCCACGGCAAGTCTCCAATCGAAATCTGGGTTGGCGGGGTTTTAGGACGAGACGCGACGAACCGCCAGCATGAATTGCCAAAGAATTTGGGGACGAACAGGGCCAGAGAATCCGGCCCTTTTCTCTCGCTCAAAGTCCCATCGCGTTGATCATCTGATCCATGGTGCGCGACGGCTCGGCGCAGCCAGCCTCGCCGACGATCTTGGCGGGCACGCCGGCAACCGTGACGTTGTGCGGCACCGGCTTGACGACGACCGAGCCGGCGGCGATGCGCGCGCAATGACCGATCTCGATGTTGCCGAGGATTTTTGCGCCGGCGCCGATCAGGACGCCGTGACGGATCTTCGGATGGCGGTCCTCGTTCTCCTTGCCGGTACCGCCGAGCGTGACACCGTGCAGGATCGAGACGTCATCCTCGATCACCGCGGTCTCACCGCAGACGAAGCCGGTGGCGTGGTCGAGGAAGATGCCGCGGCCGATGCGCGCGGCGGGATTGATGTCGGTCTGGAACACCGCAGACGCGCGGCTCTGGAGATAATACGCAAAGTCCTTGCGGCCCTTCAGATAGAGCCAGTGTGCGAGGCGATGGGTCTGGATGGCGTGAAAGCCCTTGAAGTAGAGCAAGGGGTCGATGAAGCGCGACGTCGCGGGATCGCGGTCGTAGACGGCGACGAGATCGGCGCGGAAGGCGTTGCCGAGATCGGGAGCCTCGCGCAGCGCCTCGTCATAGGTCTGGCGAACGAGATCACCCGACAGCGCGGAATGATCGAGCCGGTCGGCGAGACGATGGATCACCGAATCTTCCAGGCGACTGTGATGCAGCACCGTCGAGTAGATGAAGGTCGCAAGCTCCGGCTCGCGATGGACGATGTCCTCCGCCTCGCCGCGGATCCGATCCCAGATCGGATCGAGCGTTGCGAGCTTTCCTCCCGGACTGACCTGATGCACTGCCATAGGATCTGCTCTTTCGAATTGGCTCATTTTGCTGGCTCTATACCACAGTCTAGCCGACGAAGTCCCGACGGGCTTGCCTGAGAGTGAACAGTGAGTTGCTCCGCGAAAGCACGCCAACGCCTTGAAACACAACAGTTTCTTCTGACGCCCCCRGGCGGCGAGGTCGGCTCAAAATGGTCAGGGTTTTGCCAAATTCAAGCCGGGCAGCGTCAAACTATTGGTGAATTCCGCCTCGACGGCTGTTGCGGGCATGGTCGGGGAACACGACGGAGCGGATTTGAGCATCACCACCGATCAATTGCGCGCGGGCGCCGCGGGCTCGCTTTGGCTGCGGCTGGCGGCGGTGGGACTGCCCCTCCTCTTGATCGCGCCGGCGTTCTGGAACGGCTATCCGCTGTTGCAATGGGATACCGGCGGCTATCTGGCGCGCTGGTACGAAGGCTATCTGGTCCCGAGCCGCTCCACCGTGTTCGGCCTCTATCTGCACTACGGCGAGAATTTCGGCTTCTGGATCAATCTCGCGGTCCAGTCGCTGGCGACGCTGTGGCTGTTGCAACTGACGCTGCGCGTACTCGGGTTGATGCAGACATTTCGCTTCGTCGCGATCAGCCTCTGCCTGATCCTGTCGACCGCGCTGCCCTGGCTCGCGAGCATGCTGCTCACGGACATCTTTGCAGGGCTGTCGATCCTGTCCGTGTTCTTGCTGGTCGTCGGCGCGAGCCGGACGTCGGGCCTCGAAAAGATCTCGCTGTTCGTCTTCACCGCCTTTGCCGCCGCAACCCACAGCGCCACCCTCGGCGTGCTGCTCGGGCTCTGCGCCGCCGGCTGGATGGGGCGGCCGTTCCTCGGCGCGCGCCTGCCGCTCGCCGGATTGGCGCAGGCGAGCCTCACCATCGTCGCGGGCGGCCTGATGCTGGTGTCGGCAAACCATGCGCTGTCGGGCAAATGGGCCTGGACGCCCGGCGGCTATGGCGTCGCTTTCGGACGCATGATGCAGGACGGTATCGTCGCGCGCTTCCTGAGCGATCATTGCCCGCGCGAGCGGTACAAGCTCTGTCCCTATCGCGACCAATTGCCGGCGACCGCCGACGAGTTCCTGTGGGGCAAGAGCATGTTCAACACGCTCGGCCGCTTCGAAGGCATGAACGACGAGATGGGCTATATCGTCGTGCATTCGCTCGCCGACTATCCGGCGTGGCAGGCCGGCGCGGCGTTGCGGGCGATGGGCCAGCAATTGCTGCATGTGGCCACAGGCGAAGGCACCAGTGTCTGGATCGGGCACACCTACGGCATCATCGAGCGCTACATCCCGGCGCAAGTCGCGCCGATGCGCGCGGCGCGGCAACAGAATCACGGCCTCGATTTCGATCACGTCAACTGGCTGCACGTTCCCGTCGCGCTGGCCTCGATGCTGGCGCTGGTCTGGTTGCTCGCGCATGCGCTGGCAAGCCGCCGGCTCGACGATCTGACGCTGCTGGCGGCAACCGTCACGCTGGCGCTGCTCGGCAACGCCTTCATCTGCGGCGTGATCTCGGGTCCGCACGACCGCTACGGCGCACGGATGGTGTGGGTCGCGACCTTCGTGGTGCTGATGGCGCTGGCGCGTCGTTTCGGTGACGATTTGCCTGACGACGAGACCTCAGCCGCGGCGTGACAGGAAGTCGAGCACGCCGGTCTTGTAGACCTTGTCGCCGACCGCGCGCATATGGTCGCGGTTGGGGATATCTAGCACTTCCGATCCCGGGATGATGGCGCCGAGCGCGCTGGCGGATCCTGCGACGTCGTCTGTGCTGCCGACCGCGATCAGCACGGGCACGTCGATGCGCGCGGCCTCTTCCTTCGTCATGAGATCGCGGGTGCCGCGCAGACAGGCGGCGAGCGCACGACGGTCGGAACGGGTCTGATCGGCGAAGGCGCGAAACGTGCGGCCGACCGGATCGGTGACGTCGTCGAGCGAGGGCGCCTCCAGCGCCTTTGCGACATTCTCGCCGGGCCCGGTGCCCTCGATTAGGCCGCCAATTCCGATGCCGCCCAGGATCGCCGAGCGCAGGCGCTGCGACTCGTTGAGGGAGAGCCACGCCGTCATCCGTCCGCCCATCGAATAGCCCATCATGTCGGCCTGCGGAATCGCGAGGTGATCCATCAGCGCGAGCACGTCGCCGGCCATGGTCGGGATCGAGTACTGTGCGGGCTCGTAGAGCTTTGCGCTTTCGCCGTGGCCGCGATTGTCCAGAGCGATGACACGGCGGCCGTTCTTGCGCAGTTCCGAGACCCAGGTCGGATAGACCCAGTTCACGTTCTTGCTCGAGGCAAAGCCGTGCACCAGGATGATCGGATCGCCCTCGCCTTCGTCGAGATAGGCAATTTCAACGGCGCCGTTGTGAAAGCTCGGCATCACATATTCCGCAATCTTGAGGGGAAAGGTTGATCTTAGAGCATGATCCGGAAAAGTGTGCAGCGGTTTTCCGGCAAGATCATGCCCAAACGATAGCCTGAAGCATATCGCGCTTCAGGCCGTGAGGGCCCCGTCCGCCAGAGCGGCCTCGGCCGCGGCCTGCGCGCGGCGGAGCCGGCGCGCCCGTCTGCGATCGCACCAGGCCTGGGTCAGGCGCTCCGTCGCCGCCTTGATCGAAGACAGCAGGCCGAACAGCGTCAGTGCCGCGCCGAACAGCCAGAGCGCCAGATCGAACATGCCGCCGACGAGCAGCAGCGCGCCGCGGCCGAGCAGCTTCATGATCGCGCGGGTCTTGCCGCCCTGCGCCTCCGCAAGCCGGGCCGCGCGCGCGACGTCCTTCGGGCCTTCGGCGATGCGCAGCGTATCCATGGCGCCGCGCGTGCCGGTCTTTTCGGCAACGCGGGTGACGTCCTTGCCGAGCCGGACCAGGGCACCGGCCTTCTCGGCGCGGAACGCGGCCTTGATCGCGCTCGCGGTCTCGCCGGGGCGGAACACCGAACCCTTGACGACGGCGTTCTGGAGCATTGGCGTATCGACCACCTCACGCGCCGACCGGCCGGCCCATGCGGCAAGTCCCTCGCCGAGCCGTCCGACCTTGCGGGCATCCTTCACCAGCGTCAGTCCAGCGCGCACGGGCGCGGCGCCGCCGACCGACACGTAGGTCACCGCCGTCACCGCAAGGCCGGCGGTCGCAAGGCCGAGCACCAGATGGTCGGTGTCCTCGCCCATGGCGAGACGCTTGCCCTCGCGCACGACGTCCCTGATGTCGCCGATCACGAAGAGATCGCCGGCGACGGTTCCGGACAGGCTCGCGACATCGTCGGCGTTGCCGGTGACGAGGCCGGTGGCGAACCGTTTGGCGAAATGCCGCGTGGAATTTTCTTCCTTGACCGCATCGCTCACGCGGTTGAGGAGGTCGTCGGGCAGCGCAATGTTGCGGTCACGCGCCAGCGCGACAAAACTGTCGGCGAGATCAGCGTCGCCGGCGGCGAGCGCGGCCTCGATATTGTCCTGAACCAGGCGGTCGTTCTGCCGCAGCAGCGCATCGAGCTTGAGCTCGGAGAGCGCCGCCGGATCGTCCTGGGCGGAGAGGAGCGCGCCGGCCTCGCGGGCATGCGGCGCTACCTGCGCGAGCATGAAGCTGCATGCTGCAATACCGGTCAACGCCGTGCTGATTCGCAGCCACTTCATGCCAAGAGTCATACCAAGAGTTGTGCCAAGAGCCTGGACGATCCCGAGATCATTGCGCCTGATGGTTCGTCTTTCGTCGCAATTCCGCGCGTCCAAAGACATAGTATGCCAAAATTGCGACACAACGTCCCCGACGAAAGAAGGGCTTCTCTCAGGCCGCAAGATTGTGTCGAATTTGCATGAGCAAATGAGCATGGGGCAATTGCGAACCTTTCGGTTCCGCTGGACTAGCAATCATCTGCACCCAACAGTATGGTCCGCGGCGCCTCAAAGATGCCGCGTCAGTGTTTGATTGTGTCTGCCGCCATTGCCACTCCAGGATGAACTACGATGTCCGACCATGTCGTCCCGCACTTCCATAACGATGCCGGTGTCCCCGTCATCGAGATCGGCTCGCAAGAGTTCATGTGCGTCGGCGCCAATCCTCCGTTCGATCATCCGCACGTCTTCCTGGACCTCGGCAACGACAACGAGATCATCTGCCCCTATTGCTCGACGCTGTACCGTTTCGCCGCCGACCTGAAGCCGGGCGAAGCCCGTCCGCCGGAATGCGTGCTGAAGGACAAGGTGGCCTGACCGCCTCTCGCGGTCAGGGGTGGCGCTCTCCCGAACGATTGTCATCGCCGGTGCCGGCATAGGTGGACTGACGGCCGCGCTTGCGCTCGCAGCCCGTGGCTTCCGCATCGTCGTGCTGGAAAAGGCCGAGCGGCTCGAGGAAGTCGGCGCCGGCCTGCAACTCYCCCCCAACGCCAGCCGCGTGCTGGTCGAGCTCGGCCTCACCGAGCGGCTCAAGCGAAGCGCCGTCACGCCTGAGGCGCTCTGCGTCATGAGCGCGCGGGCCGGCGGCGAACTGCTGCGCATGCCGCTCGGCGAAGCCGCTTCCGCGCGGGCCGGCGCACCCTATTGGGTGGTGCATCGCGCCGACCTGCAATCCGCGCTGGCCGGTGCGGTCTCCGACCATCCCGATATCGATCTGAAGTTAGGTGCGACCTTCGAGGATGTGGCGCCCCACGCCAAGGGGCTGACGGTCGTCCATCGCAGCGGCACGATACGCCGCAGCGATCTGGCCAGCGCACTGATCGGCGCCGACGGTATCTGGTCGACGGTACGCCAGCATCTGTTTCCCGAGGTGCAGCCGCGCTTCTCCGGCCTGATCGCCTGGCGCGGCACGCTCGATGCCACGCAACTGCCGAAGGATTTTGCCGCGCGGCGGGTGCAGCTCTGGATGGGTTCGAACGCCCATCTCGTCGCTTATCCGATCGCCGGCGGACGCCAGATCAACGTGGTCGCGGTGCTGCCGGGGACCTGGAACAGGCCCGGCTGGAGCACGCCGGGCGACCCGTTCGAGGTGATGGACGCCTTCGCGGCACCGCGCTGGCCATCGGCGGCCAGGATGATGCTCACTGCCGTCGACAATTGGCGCAAATGGGCGCTGTTCGGCGTGCCCGACGGCTGCCCCTGGAGCCAAGGACCGGTCGGCCTGCTCGGTGACGCCGTGCATGCGATGCTGCCATTCGCCGCCCAGGGCGCCGGCATGGCGATCGAGGATGCCGCCGTGCTCGCCCGGCATCTGAGCCTCGAGGCTGCCGAGAGCGCGGCCGGCATCACGGCGGCGCTGAAGGAATATGGCCGCGCGCGGCAGGCGCGGGTGCGGCGGGTGCAGCGGACGGCGCGGCAGCAGGGCCGCATCTATCATCTCGGTGGGCCGCTCGCGATCGCGCGCGATGTTGCGATCCGCGCGCTCGGCCCGGAGCGCATGCTGGCGCGGCAGGACTGGATCTACGGCTGGCGCCCCTGAGGCGGGCGCAATCGTGTCAACTCAGCGAACGGCGCTACCGGATTTCGGGGCGGGCTTGATGTCCGGCCGCTGCGGAGCAGAGGCCGCCGGCGTCGCACCGGGCGGCGTTTCCCGGCACTTGTTGCGGCGCCATGCCTCCTCGGCAAGTTGCGACTGCCCGCGCACCGCGATGTAGTCGTTGCGATAGGCGAGCTCGGACACGACCGCGCCTCCCGCCCCGGTCTCAGCCTTCTCCATCAGCTTCTGCAACTGCTCGGTGCGGCTGGCGAGCGCCTTACGCTCAGCCTCGAGTTGCTTGCAGTCGTACAATTCGTACTTGCCGGGATCGGCAAAGGCCGGTGCGACCGTCTCGGTCATGCTGGCGCAACCGGACAGCGCCGCGCCCGCCGCGAGTAGCGCCAGAAATGCGCCCGAGTCGCGCAGGCGAGAGGAAAACGAAGCAGCCATGCCGGATGAATAGTCCCCGTGGATTGAGAATGCCTAAAGCAACAACAGATGTCCGGATTGAGGCTTTGCCTTGCGCAGCCGGCTCGCTTAAGGAAGAACCGTCCATCCGGCCCGCGAAACGCGCCAATTCCAGACGGCCGGAGGTGGACTTAACTAGTTGATCTCGTTGGATCAAGCGGGCATGGCGGAATTGGTAGACGCAAGGGACTTAAAATCCCTCGGCGCGCAAGCGCTGTGCCGGTTCGACCCCGGCTGCCCGCACCATCGGAGCTGACGGGGCGAGCCTTCGCCCAAAGGCGGACGACAGACCGATGCAGTCACGAACCCGCGGGGGCAAGGCGCCGTCCGTTTGCGGCGGACACATGCGTTAGGACTGCGCACCTTCCGTCTCCAGCCGCTTCGGCCCGGCGCGAAAGTCGAGCAGCAAGATCCAGAAACTTGTCAGCGCAATGATGAGGAGGATGAAGCTGCCCTCGAATGCCGTCCCCAGAATCGAGATCAGTGCCGGAAAGGCGAGACCGACGGCGAGGAACGCGGCAAGTGCCAGGGCCGGAAGATCGACGACGAGGATCGCGGCATAAAGCGCGAGCTCGAAGAAGGCATATTCCTTGAGGCGCGGCGAGCTGAGATAGAGCGCAAACATCGCGAACACCGTGATGCGCATGGCAACGCGGGGATGATCCATCAGCCAGCGATCCAGTCGCACAAGAAGTGATCCGCCTTCCTGCGCCGGCTCGCTCGTGACCACGCGCAGGATGGACAATGCAAACGGCACCAGCACGAGCGCGAGTGCCGCGAATGCATAGGTCGCGAACGTCGCCGCCTTGCTGCCACCGAGGCCGGCAAAGTCCATGAGGTCGCGTGCCGCCAGCAGCAGCGACGGATTGATCTCGAAGAGATCGACGAGATGCTGGTCGGGGATCCTTCCGCCCATCGCCAGTTGCCAGCTTGCGAACAGCTCGGGGTACATCAGCCGCGAGATCAGGATCGGCAATGCGAAGCTGAACGCCGCAACCGCGATCAGCGTGAGCTTGCGGCCACGCGGCAGCGGCAGGAAATAGAGCGCGGCCAGCACGGGAAAGAACACCAGCTTGAACGAAGTCACGAGGCCGAGCAGCGCGGCGCCGGCGAGCCGCAACGGAAAGCTGTGGTCCTCAGACGCGCCGGACGCAGCCGGAGAAAGCAGGAACCTCAACGCGACCGCGGTCAGCACGCCGCTCAGGATCGCGAAGTTGCCGGACGCCTGCACCCATTCGAAACCGACGAACGCGCCGAGCGTGCAGAGCACCCTCAGCGCAACATCGCGCGCGCCCGGGCGCGTTCGGCCAAGACCGGGCAAGAGGAGCCCGCAAAGCACGGCGAGAACAGGAAAGATGCCTTTGTAGTGATCGACCAGAAGTCCACCCGCGCACAACGGGCGGAAGACATCCAGCGTCACCGGCAGATAGGGATAAGAGAGCTTGGTGCCCTTCAGGTTCTTGACGAAATAGGGATCGAGCCCGCTGGCATACGCATCGACCGCCGCGCAATTGACGCGGGTGTCCCAGCCATATTTCATATCGAGCACGGCGTCGTTGGCGAGATTGCCGAGCACCAGCAGTGTGGTCAGTGCGATCAGGCAGGCAAGCCAGAAGTTCCGCCGCGAAGCCATGTCGGCCGAGGGTTCCAACCATCGTGCTGCACCGGTGACATCGGACACAATCGGATACCTTGTTTGGCCGGGTTTCTCCCGGCGCCAACGCGGCGCCAGGCCGTGCCACCATGGACAGGATGGGTTGCGGATTCATCTCCCCTGTGCGTTGCGCTCGCGCTTATGGTGAATCCCTGGTTGCCAGCCGTCCGCCTGGACGGCGGGGAACCGGTTCCCTGTCGCCGCGACCGCCAAATCCGCCGCGCCAGCCCTACTGCGACGAGCGGACGGCAAGCCAGGCGTTGAGCGCTTCGCGCGTGTCCCGTGTCGCCGCCATGCGTGCGAACTGCTCGCTCTCGATGGCGAGGCCTTCCGAAATCGAGACGTTGAGGCCCCGCGTAGCGGCAGTGATGACCCGGGCGACCGCCAGGTGCGAATGCCGCGTGATGCGGCCTGCCAGCGCGAAGGCTGCGTCCAGGAGCTGCCCGTGCGGCACGACCTGGTTGACCAAACCGATCTCATGAGCCCGTTGTGGTGAAAAGGAATCTCCTGTCAGGAGATACTCGAGCGCCCGCTTCCGGCCTGCGAGCCGTGGCAGGCGCTGCGTGCCGCCGAAGGTCGGCGTGATTCCGATCGCGATCTCGGGCTTGGCGAAGCTCGCCCGCTCGCTCGCCACGGCGAGATGCACGGCCTCCGTGATCTCGCAGCCGCCGCCGAAGGCGATGCCGTTCACGGCGGCGATGATCGGCTTCGGAAACGCCTCCATGCGCGCCGTCATCGCCTGCCCGCGCCGTACGAAGGCCTTTACCGCCGCGTCCGGCCCGCATTTCACGCTCTCCGAGAACTCGGCAATGTCGGCGCCGGCCGAGAAGGCGCGGTCGCCCGCCCCGGTCAGGATCACGGCGCGGATATCGGCATCGTCCTCGATACGATCGAGGATCGCCATCAGGCGGTCGATGAGGGCGTAGCTCAGCGCATTGAGCTTGTTCGGGCGATTGAACGTCAGCAGCGCGACAGCGCCTCGCGTTTCGGAGCGTACGAGATCGGACAAGTGCAGGCTCCTTCCAGGTCGAATTCCAGGTCGAACAGGCGCGGAAGTCAGCCACAGCGATCTTGTCGTGTATACTCACTAGGCAGTATACATTGGCGATGTCAGGCAAAGGCGACACCACGCGCGAGCAGATCGTCATCGCGGCGACGCGCCTGTTCTATGGCGAAGGCATCAGGGCGGTGAGCATGGACGCGGTCGCCGAGAAGGCCGGCGTCACCAAGAAGACGCTCTATTATCACTTCACCAGCAAGGACGAGCTCGTCGCCGAGACCATCGCGGCCAGGGACCAGCCGACGCTGGAGCTCTATATGCGCTGGTTCGCCGAGACCGAGGGCACGGTGGCCGACAAGGTCCGCGGTCTCTTCGCAAGGCTCGGACGCTCCGTGGATACGCCGCGATGGCGCGGCTGCGGATTCCTGCGCACCATCGCCGAGCTCGCAAACACGCCGGCACATCCCGCGGTCAAGGCCGGCGCGGCGCACAAGAAGCGTTTTGAAGCGTGGCTCGAAACCGAATTGCGCGGGCATGGCGTTGYCGGTGCAGCGGCGCTCGCGCGCCAGCTCGTGATCCTGCTCGACGGCGCCACGACCGTGATGCTGATCCATCGCGATCTCGACTATGTCGACACCGCGGGACGCTTGGCGCTCGGTCTCGTCGAGCAGGCCCGTAGCGCGCGATGATGGACGAGGCAGCCCTTCCCGAGCCGGCGACATCACCAATTCTTGTGCACCCGCCTGTCAGCCATCCCGAAACATGGGTTGTGCGGCGCAGCATAACCGATAGAAAAGCCTCTGATTTTCAGAGGTGAGCTTTGTCCGACGTCAATGCCGACGATTGGGTGTCCTCGGGACACCGGCCTATGGGTTTTCCAGAATTCGTCATCGTGATCGCGTCCATCATGGCGCTGAATCCGCTTGCGATGGACATGATGCTGCCGGCGCTGCCCAACATCGGGGCAGCCTTCGCCATTCCCAACGCCAACCATCTTCAGCTGGTGCTCTCGACCTTCCTGATCGGCTTCGGCGCCGGCCAGTTCGTCATGGGCCCGTTGTCGGACCGCTTCGGGCGCCGCCCGGTGCTGCTCGGCGGCATGGCGGTCTATGCGGTGGCGAGCGTGCTGGCGGTCGCCGCGCCCTCGTTCGAGACGCTGCTGCTGGCGCGCGCGCTGCAAGGGCTCGGCACGTCGGCAACGCGCGTGATCGCGACCTCGATCGTGCGCGACTGTTATGTCGGCCGCCGGATGGCGAGCGTGATGTCGCTCGCCATGATGGTGTTCATCGCGGTGCCCGTGATCGCGCCCTCGTTCGGGCAGGCGGTGCTGCTGGTCACGCAATGGCGCGGCATCTTCGTCGTACTGATGCTCTACGGGCTGCTCGCGCTCGCATGGAGCGTGCTGCGGCTGCCTGAAACTCTTCCCGAGTCCGAACGCAGGTCGCTGGCGCCCGCAGACGTGCTCTCGGCGTTCCGGCAGACCGTGACCAACCGCCAGACCATCGGCTATGCGACGGCCGCCGGCAGCGTGATAGGCGCGCTCTTTGCCTATGTCTTCTCAGCGCAGCAGGTCTTTACCGGCGTCTATCATCTCGGCCATTATTTCCCGATTGCCTTCGCCGCGATCGCGGCCGGCACCGCCATCGCCGGCTTCCTCAATGCGAAGCTGGTCGGACGGCTCGGCATGCGCGTGATCTCGCACGGCGCGCTGACGCTCTACACCGCGGTTGCGGGCGTGATGCTGCTGACGGAAAGCCTCGGCATGCTGCCGCTCTCCTTGTTCATGGTGCTGTCCGCCCTGATGATGTTCTCGTTCGGCATGATGGTCGCGAACTTCACCGCACTGGCCATGGAGCCGCAGGGCCACATCGCCGGCACCGCCTCCTCGCTCTACGGTTCGATCACGACGCTGATCGGCATCGTCGTCGGCATGGCGATCGGGCAGAGTTTCGACGGCACGCTGCTGCCGTTCTCGGTCGGCTTCTTCCTGTCGACGCTGGCGGCGCTTGCGATCGTGCTGGTGGTGGAAAAGGGACGGCTGTTCAAGCCGCATCATCGCCCCATCGCATGAGGAACTTCCCGGCCGCGTCGATGTTGTACTGCAGCAATTCGAAAGGCCGCCTCATGGAACCGGAACATCGCGAAGACAACACCACCCCGGATCGGGCGGAAACGGAGCGCCCGACGCCGGGCGCCAACCGAACTGCGTTCACTCCCCCCTTCGCGAGCGAAGGCCTCGAGCGAATCCGCGACAGCCACTGCTGAGCGCAAAGCCTAAATAGTCCGTCGGGCGCCTGCTGGCGCTGAAGTCCTGCGCGGCGCTCTCGGGCGTCGCGCTGCTCGTTCGCGGCGGCACGATCAGCACGACCACGTCCCGCGTCAGGCCGGGCTTGCCCCCTAGCGTCGCCTGCACGGTGAACTGGCGCCTGACGAAATGCTCGGCGCGCGCGGACACGGACTCCATCCACCTGCCGCAATAGTCCTGGCCGCTGAAACAGAGCGCGGCCCAACCGCGATCCAATGTCGTCTTTCGCGGCATGCCCCACGTGTACTGAAACTCGAACGGCCGCGCGTAATACGGATGGTCCGGACTGTAGAACGCGGTCGCAAAGGCCAGCGAATCGTCGCCACTGACGGCGCTGAGCGGCTCCCCGGTCAGCTCGTGCCATTCCCGGGTGAGCTCGTTGGCTACCTGCGCGTAGAAATTCCGGCCCTCTTCGTAGCCGTGATTGTTGCGATAGACGGCGTGAATCGGGGCGGCGACGAAGACAGCGGCGAGCCCAACGATTGCGGTGATGACCGTGACATTGACGGTGTAGAATCTTTCGATCGGGTAGCGCGTGCCGCAAACGATCAGCACGACAAACAGGAACAGCCCTTGCAGCGCCCATAGCGACGGCAGATCGGTGCCCATCGCCAGCGACGTCAGGACCGGCAGCACGATCGTGCCGATCGCAACGTAAAAAAGAAGCCGCAGGCCGGAACTCATCGCGGCGAAGTCGGCCGCAAATTGTTTCAGCCGTGTGCCGGCGATGATCACCCAGAAGACGGCCGATACGCTGATGGCCGCCACGAGTCCGAGCAGGAAGTTCTGCACCTCGCCGAGCGAGCTCACGAAGTTGCCGTTGGCGTGCGCCATCGCGTAGGTGAAGGCCGACGCGCCCGTGGTCGTTAGCCAATAGATGTGCGGCGACAGCGCCGCGAGCCCGGTGACGACCGAGATCCACGGCGAAGCGGACGCGAAATAGGCGCGGCGCGCGGGATGCGCCAGCGCGGCAAATGCAAAGCTCGCCACGAGGAAGACCGAATAATATTTGCCGACCATCGCCAGCGCCGTCGTGCATCCTACGGCGACCGCCCAGGCCGCGCTGCGGGTCTCGAACGCGCGCAGAAAACACCAGGTCGCGAGCGGCCAAAGCGCAAGCAGCACCGTATTGGCATTGAAGCGCTGGGCGTGGAATTGATAGGCCGGCGTCAGCATCAGGAGCAGCAGCACCAGGATGCGTTTGTGCCCGGTCACGAACTGCCGTGCGATCCAGTCGACGAAAAACAGGGCGAGCCCGGCATTGGCCATCGCCATCAATTGCAGCGACCAGTCGCTGAGCGGGAAGACGGCGGTCCACACCGCCGTAACCCAGCCCATCAGCGGCGGATGCTTGTGGTAGCCCCACGCGAAACGGCGCCCGAGCGTCCAGGCCTCGAGGGTATCAGGGTGCAGGCCGCTGCCGGCATAGGCGACGGCCAGATAGATCGTCCAGAGCGCGACAAAGCACACAATGAGAAGCGGAACGGCCCAACCCGTCTCGACGCCGTCGAGCCAGCGCAGGAAAGGCCGCCGCCATCGCGCCGGCGCGCGATCGGACCGCTCGGCCATCGCCCGGAATGAAAAATCAATCGACACGGGACTCAAATGCAGGAAGGAAGTGATGTGCGAACTGCGCACATCTATTTCAAGTCAGAAACAAATAGCAATGATTGGACACTGGAACAGTTAAAAGCTGACGCGAGGCTGACAAACGAAAACGGCGCCGCTGATGACAGCGACGCCGCGTAACGATCGGGGAAGGCGCGCTGGCGCGCCCTCGCTTTACTCGGTCTTGTCGATGTTCCAGAACACCGGCGTCGCCGGGCCGTCGAGCACGCCGGTGAGCGACTTCCGCCACGCGCTCGGCGCCAGATACTGGCCGAGCGGCACGTAGATCACTTGGTCATAGGCTTCCTTCTGGATCTCGGTCGCGATCTTCTTCTGATCGTCGAGCGAGGCGGCGCGGACGAAGTCGTCCTTGAGCTTCTCGATCTTGGCGTTCTCCGCCCAGCCGAACCAGCCCTTCTTGCCCTGGCCGCCGATCGACAGATTGGCGATCGGGTTGGACACGTCGGCGCTGACCCAGTTGGTGAAGAACATGTTCCAGCCGCCCTCCTTCGGAGGCTTCTGGCTGGCGCGCCGGCTGACCACTGTCTGCCAGTCGGTCGCCTGCGCGTCGACCTTGAAGCCGGCCTCGCGGAGCAACTGCACCGCGACCGTCGGCTGCGCCTTCAGCGTCACGACGTCGCCGGGCACCATGACCACGACGGGCGTGCCGTCATAGCCGGACTCGGCGAGCGCCTTCTTGGCTTCCGCCATGCCGTTGCCCTTGACCAGCGATTCCGAGCCGACGTCGGTCGCGAACGGCGTATCGCAGATGAAGAACGCACCGCAGATCTTGTAGTATTTGGGATTGCCGACGAGCGCGTCGAGCACGTCCTTCTGGTTCATCGCCAGAAGTGCGGCACGGCGGATCTTCGGATTGTCGAAGGGCGGATAGAGGAAGTTCATGCGCCCAAGGGTCTGGTAGCCGAACTTGTTCAGCGTCTCGGTCTTGAGGTCGGCATTGCCTTCAAGGACGGGCAGCAGATCCCACGGCGGCACTTCCATGAAGTCGATGTCGCCCGATTGCAGCGCGTTCACTGCGGTCTGCGCATCCGGCATGGTGATCCATTCGACGCGATCAACCTTGACCACCTTGCCTCCGGCAGTCCAGCTCGACGCCTCCTTGCGCGGCACGTAGTCGGTGTTCTTGACGTACACCGCCTTCACGCCGGGCTGGAATTCACCCTGCACGAACTTGAACGGACCGGAGCCGATCTGCTCGGGGATCTGCTGGTCCGGCGGCGTTTCGGCGAGACGCTTCGGCATCATGAAGGCGACGCGCGAGGACGGCTTGCCGATGGATTCGAGCACGAGGCCGTAGGGCTCCTTCAGCTTCAGCGTGATCGTCTTGGGGTCGGTCGCCTCGATGCTCGCAGTAAACTGCATCATCTGCTGGCCCATGCCGTCGACCGCGGCCCAGCGCTTCAGCGAAGCGGCGCAGTCTTCCGCCGTCACCGGCGTACCGTCGTTCCACTTCAGGCCGTCGCGCAGCGTGAAGGTGTAGGTGAGCTTGTCGTCGGAGATCTTCCAGTCCGCCATCTGCGGCTGGATCTTGAAATTCGAGTCCGTCGCGATCAGCGTGTCGTAGACCATGTAGCCATGGTCACGCGTGATGTAGGCGGTGGTGAAAATCGGATCGATGATGCGCAGATCCGAATGCATCACCGCGGTGATGGTCTTGCTGGCGGCGGCAAGTACCGGCGAGGCCATCGCCGTCGAAAGCGCAACGACCGATAGCGCAAGTGTGGAGGCGAACGCGCGACGCCCCCGGCGCATCAAGCTCAACATAAAAGTTTCTCCTGACGTGAAACTGTTCAAAGGCAGGTTATTGGTTGAGCATTCGGTTCGTTCTTTAGGCGAACTAACCTCATGCGATGCCTTTGTCTTTCGAGACTTGCAGACAGTGTTGAGCGCGTCAATCCGGTTTCGCTGCAGCCCCAAGCGGCGCGCCCACGGGCTCCACAAAGATCGGTTTGGCTCTACAACGCTTTCCGCCAGTCCCGTCCGCGCCAATGCAATGCGCGTTCCATCTTTCGAAGCTTGAGAGACATTAAGATGAATCCAGCCAATCTTCCCTTCGATTCCGAGGCGATGCTTGAGGGCCTGCGCACCTGGGTGGAATGCGAGAGCCCGACCTGGGACGCGGGCGCCGTCAACCGCATGCTCGATATCGCAGCGCGGGATATGGCGATCATGGGTGCGACGATCGAACGCATCAGCGGCCGACAGGGCTTTGGCGGCGTGATGCGCGCGCGCTTCCCGCATCCGAAACAGGGCGAGCCGGGCATCCTGATCGCCGGCCACATGGATACCGTCCACCCGGTCGGCACCATCGAGAAGCTGAAATGGCGGCGCGAGGGCAACAAGTGCTACGGCCCCGGCATCTACGACATGAAGGGCGGCAACTATCTCTCGCTGGAAGCGATCCGCCAGCTGGCACGTGCTTCCTTCACCACGCCGCTGCCGATCACCGTGCTGTTTACGCCCGACGAGGAAGTCGGCACGCCCTCGACGCGGGACATCATCGAAGCGGAAGCCGCGCGCAACAAATATGTGCTGGTGCCCGAACCGGGCCGCGCCGACAACGGTGTCACCACCGGACGTTACGCCATCGCGCGTTTCAATCTGGAAGCGACGGGCCGACCGAGCCATGCCGGCGCAACATTGTCGGCCGGACGCTCGGCGATCCGCGAGATGGCGCGGCAGATCCTCGCCATCGACGCGATGACGACGGAGGACTGCACCTTCTCTGTCGGCGTCGTGCACGGCGGACAATGGGTCAATTGCGTTGCCACGACCGCCACCGGCGAGGCGCTGTCCATGGCCAAGCGCCAGGCCGATCTCGACCGCGGCGTCGAGCGGATGCTGGCGCTGTCGGGCACGTCCAATGATGTCACGTTCAAGGTGACGCGCGGCGTCACGCGCCCCGTATGGGAGCCCGATGCCGGCACCATGGCGCTGTATGAAAAGGCGCGCGGCATCGCCAAATCGCTCGGCACTGAGCTACCGCATGCGAGCTCCGGCGGCGGCTCCGACGGCAACTTTACCGGCGCGATGGGCATCCCGACGCTCGACGGCCTCGGCGTGCGCGGCGGCAACGGCCACACGCTGGAAGAATTCATCGAGGTCGAGAGCTTGGTTGAACGCGGGCGCCTGATGGCGGGCTTGCTGGCGACGCTCGACTGACGGCGCAGCCTTCGCACTGCACAATGCGTTGGCAGTCGCGGTTTAAATTTAGCCTTGTCTAAAAATGAGGCGCATCGTACTGCTCGATTGTCCACGCGACGATGCGGGAGAGATCGCAACGAGAGTTCAGGCTTTCGTTGCGGCGCCGACGGAGCAACCGCCCCGGAAACTCTCAGGCAAAAGGACCGTATCGTCAGGACGATCTGGAGAGAGGYGGCACGGCCAATGTGGTCGTGACGTCCACCGAAGGGGATAGTCCGGAGCTGACCTCGCCGAGGTCCGCAACGGATCAAGCTCTCAGGTAACCGTGACAGATGGGGCGCCGCCAACGGCCTTTGGCCGGCGGTTAGCCGACTCTAACTCACGGGAGCCCCGAACCTGCTATGACCCATATCGCCATCATCGGCGCCGGCATCACCGGCGTAACGACCGCCTATGCCCTGCTCGAACGCGGATACAAGGTGACGGTGCTCGACAAGCACCGCTACGCCGCGATGGAGACGTCCTTCGCCAATGGCGGACAGCTCTCCGCCAGCAATGCCGAAGTCTGGAACAGCACCGCCACGATCCTGAAAGGCCTGCGCTGGATGTTCCGGCGCGATGCGCCGCTGCTGATGAACCCGCGGCCGAACTGGCACAAATATTCGTGGATGAGCGAGTTCGTCGCCAATATCGGCAACTACCGCGCCAACACGGTCCAGACCACCCGGCTCGCGATCGAAGCCCGCAAGCATCTGTTCGAGATCGCGGAGCGCGAAGGCATCGACTTCGATCTCGAACGCCGCGGCATCCTGCACATCTATCACGACAAGAAGGGTTTTGAATCCGGCCTGCAGGTCAATGCGCTATTGAAGGAAGGCGGGCTCGATCGCCGCCCGGTGACGCCGGAGGAGATCCGCGCCATCGAGCCGACGCTGCGCAAGGACTATTTTGGCGGCTTCTACACGCCGTCGGATGCGACCGGCGATATCCACAAGTTCACGCGCGGACTTGCGGAAGCCTGCAAGCGGCGCGGCGCGACCTTTATCCACGAAGCCAACATCGATTCCATTGCCCAGGCAGGTGGCGGCTTCGTCATCGGCTGGGCTGATCTTTCGGCCAGTGACACGGTCGCATCCGCGCGCGGCATGCTGAAGGCGGATGGCGTCGTGATCTGCGCCGGTGTGGCCAGCCGTCACTTCGCCGCCCTCCTCGACGAGCGGGTCAACGTCTATCCGGTAAAGGGCTACTCGATCACCGTGCAGCTCGACACTGCCGCAAGCCGCAATGCGACGCCGACCGTGAGCCTGCTCGACGAAGCCGCCAAGATCGTCACCAGCCGGCTCGGCGCCGATCGCTTCCGCGTCGCAGGCACCGCCGAATTCAACGACTTCAACCGCGACATCCGCGCCGACCGCGTGCAGCCGCTGGTCGACTGGGTGCGCAGCAACTTCCCCGGCGTCGAAACATCCAAGGTCGTGCCCTGGGCCGGGCTGCGGCCGATGATGCCGAACATGATGCCGGTGGTGCGCGCAGGACGGATGCCGGGCGTGTTCTTCAACACCGGCCACGGCCATCTCGGCTGGACCTTGTCGGCCGCGACCGCGCAGATGATTGCCGGGACCATCGACGGCTGGCGCGGGCTCAACGCGCCGCCGACCGCACCCTCACTCAGGGTTGAGCGCGAGTTCCGCCATGCATCCTGAGTGGCCGATATCGGAGGCTCGGCGGCCTCTTGCGACCGCCCTGCCCTTGGCACACAATTTGCCCCGAAAGGTCGGCTTCTCCGGCCGGCTTTCCAGCCCGAGTGACAGGCGTGCATGATAGACAGAACCGATTCCACGGGGGCCTCCCGGCCCCACAAGTTCCGCAGCCGGAGATAGGTGCATGCTAGGTTATCTCATTCGCCGCGTTCTGGCCGCGGTGCCCGTGATGGGCGTCGTCGCGCTGTTCGTCTTCCTGCTGCTGCGGCTGACGCCGGGCGATCCCGCCGCAATTCTCGCCGGCGACAACGCGACGCCGGAACGGCTGGAACGCATCCGCGACTCGCTCGGCCTCAACGAGCCGCTGATCGTGCAATTCATCACCTGGGTGAACAAGCTGCTGCACGGCGATCTCGGGACGTCGCTGATCTCCAACCTGSCAGTCATGAAGATGATCAGCCAGCGCGTCGAGCCGTCGATCTCGATCGCGCTGTCGACAATCATTCTCGCCGTCATCGTCGCCGTGCCCCTGGGCGTCATCGCGGCATGGAAGCACGGCACCTGGATCGACCGTTTCGTGATGGGCCTCTCCGTGCTCGGCTTCTCCGTGCCGGTGTTCGTGGTCGGCTATCTCCTGATCGAGGTCTTCGCGATCGACCTTCGCTGGGTGCCGGTGCAGGGCTTCCGCAGCATCTTCAACGGCTTTGGACCGTTCTTCGAACGCATCATCCTGCCGACCTGCGCGCTCTCCTTCATCTACATCGCGCTGATCGCGCGCATGACGCGTGCGGCGATGCTCGACGTGCTCGGTGAGGACTACGTCCGCACCGCCCGCGCCAAGGGCATCAACGAGGTCGCCGTGATGATGCGCCATGCGCTGCGCAATGCCGCGGTGCCCGTCATCACCGTGATCGGCACCGGCTTTGCGCTGCTGATCTCCGGCGTCGTCGTCACCGAGAGCGTGTTCAACATCCCCGGCATCGGCCGCCTCACGGTGGACGCGGTGTTGGCACGCGACTACCCAGTCATCCAGGCGATGATCCTGCTGACGTCGCTGATCTATGTCGTCGTCAATCTCCTGATCGACGTCGCCTACACGCTGCTCGATCCCCGGATCCGGTACTAGGGCTAAGGATAACAACAAAAATGTCCGTCGATAGCCTTCCCCAGTCGTCCATTCCGATCACGTCGCCGCTGCGGCCGCGTTTCGGATTCCTCACCTCGACGCCGATCATCGCGGCGGCCACAATCTTGCTCGCGCTGATCGTGTTGGTCTCGATCCTGGCGCCGCTGATCGCGCCGCACGATCCGGTCCAGCTTGCGCCCTCGCAGCGGCTGAAGCCGGCCTCGGCGCAGTTCCTGCTCGGCACCGACGCCTATGGCCGTGACCTCTTGTCGCGCGTCATCTATGGCGGCCGCATCTCGCTCCTGATCGGCATCGGCTCGGCGATCCTGTCGATCGTCATCGGCCTTGCGATCGGCCTGGTCTCCGGCTTCTTCAAGCTGGTCGATGCCGTCCTGATGCGCGTCATGGACGGCCTCATGGCGATGCCGAGCATCCTGCTCGCGATCGCCGTGGTGTCGCTGTCCGGCGCCAGCATCTGGACCGTGCTGGTCGCGATCACCATCCCCGAAATACCTCGCGTGGCACGCCTGGTGCGCTCGGTCGTGCTGTCCGCGCGCGAGGAACCTTACGTCGAGGCTGCGATCTCGGTCGGCTCCAGCCTGCCGAAGATCATGTGGCGCCATCTGATGCCGAACACGATCGCGCCGCTGATCGTCCAGGGCACCTATGTCTGCGCCTCCGCGATCCTGACCGAGGCCATTCTCTCCTTCCTCGGCGCCGGTATCTCGCCGGAGACGCCGACCTGGGGCAACATCATGGCCGAGGGCCGTCAGTATTTTCAGCTCAAGCCGACGCTGATCTTCTGGCCGGGCCTGCTGCTCTCGATCGCCATCCTCAGCATCAATCTGATCGGCGACGCCGCCCGCGACGCCCTCGATCCCCGCATGAAGCAGCGGGAGGGCAAGTGATGACGGATCAAGTGATGACCAACCCAGTTCTCGACATCAACAACCTCGTCGTCTCCATCGGCAAGAAGCCGAAGGGTGCAAACATCATCGACGGGATCTCGATCCAGGTGCATAAGGGCGAGACACTGTGTCTCGTCGGCGAAAGCGGCTCGGGCAAGTCGGTGACCTCGCTCACCACGATGGGCCTGCTGCCGAAGGGCACGCTGGTTCCAACCGGCGGCAGCGTCAAGCTCGTCGGCGAAGAGATTCTCACCGCGACCGATCGCCGCCTGCGCCAGCTCCGCGCGACGCAGATGGCGATGATCTTCCAGGAGCCGATGACCGCGCTCAATCCGGTGGTGCCGGTCGGCCGCCAGATCGACGAAGTCCTGCGCGCCCACACCAATCTCGACGCAAAGGCGCGGAAGAAGCGCATCCTCGACATGATGGAGCAGGTCCGCCTGCCCCAGGTCGAGCGCATCTTTGCCTCCTATCCGCATCGCCTGTCCGGCGGCCAGCGCCAGCGCATCATGATCGCGATGGCGCTGGTGCTAGAGCCGAAGCTGCTCATCGCCGACGAGCCGACCACCGCGCTCGACGTCACCACGCAGAAGCAGATCCTGACGCTGATCCGCGACCTCCAGCGCGATCACGGCACGGCCGTCCTGTTCATCACCCACGACATGGGCGTGGTCGCCGAGATCGCCGACCGCGTCGCTGTGATGCGGCAGGGCCGGCTGGTCGAGACCGGTCCGCTCGAGACCGTGCTGCGCAACCCGACCATGGAGTACACCCGCAATTTGCTTTCTGCGGTGCCGAGCCTGGTGCCGCGCGCGGCGCGGCCCGAGACCAAGGAGCCGGTGGTGCTGGAGGCCAACGAGCTCGGCAAGGTCTATAAGGAACGCGCCTTCTTCGGCAAAGGCCGCGAGGTCGTCGCCGCCGACAAGGTCACGCTGACGCTGCGCAAGGGCCGCACGCTCGGCATCGTCGGCGAGAGCGGCTCGGGCAAGTCCACCGTCGCACGGTGCATCGTGCGCCTGATCGATCCGACCTCCGGCGGCGTGCGCCTTGCCGGCCGCGAGATCGCCGACATCTCGCGCCGCCTGCTCCAGCCGCACCGGCAGAAGATCCAGATCGTGTTCCAGGATCCCTATCGCTCGCTCAACCCGCGCATTACCGTCGGCGAGAGCATCGCGGAAGGCCCGATCAATTACGGCACCTCGCATGCCGATGCGATGAAGCGGGCGCGCGAACTGCTCGAGCTCGTTGGCCTGCCCGCGGACGCAGTGACGCGCTATCCGCACCAGTTCTCCGGCGGCCAGCGCCAGCGCATCGCCATTGCGCGTGCGCTCGCGCTCGACCCCGACGTGCTGGTCGCGGACGAAGCGGTCTCGGCACTCGACGTCTCGGTTCAGGCGCAGGTGCTGGAACTGCTCGACGAGATCCAGAACCGGCTCGGCATCGCCATCCTGTTCATCACCCACGATCTGCGCGTCGCAGCCCAGATCTGCGACGAGGTCGTGGTGATGCAGCACGGCCGTGTCGTCGAACAGGGCCTTGCCGCCGAGGTGCTGACGCATCCGAAGGAAGCCTACACCAGGGCGCTGCTGGAGGCCGCACCGGGCCGCGGCTGGGATTTTGCGAACTTCAGGCCGGTGTCGGAAGGCGTCCCGGCGACGGCTTAGGTTTGTCCACTCGTCATCGCGAGCGGAGCGAAGCAATCCAGAGTCCCTCTGCGGAGACGGTCTGGATTGCTTCGCTTCGCTCGCAATGACGGGTAGCGACCATCATCATTCGAAAATGACTTAAAGCCATGCGCGGCGGCATGGGCTCCTCGCTTGCCCCCGCCTCGAAGCCAAGGCTAACGTCGCGCACTTTCAAACGCTGGACCAGAATTAATGACACGTATCGCCGTCGGCGGCTTCCTGCACGAGACCAACACGTTCGCCCCGACGAAGGCGACTTTCGCGGACTTCCAGCATGGCGGCGGCTGGCCGGCCATGACGGAAGGCGCCGACGTATTGAAGGTGATGCGCCGCATCAATGTCGGTCTCGCCGGCTTCGTCGACAGCGCCGAAGCGAATGGCTGGAACCTCATTCCGACGATCGCCTGCGGCGCAAGTCCGTCGGCGCATGTCACCAGGGACGCCTTCGAGCGTATCGTGAAGGTGATGGTCGACGGTATCGCCGCCGCCGGCCCGCTCGATGCGGTCTATCTCGATCTGCATGGCGCGATGGTGACCGAGCATCTCGACGACGGCGAAGGCGAGATTTTGGCGCGCGTGCGCGGCGTCATCGGCAAGGACGTTCCGCTCGTTGCCAGCCTCGACCTGCACGCCAACGTCACGCCCGAGATGATGGAAYACGCGGACGCGCTGATCGCCTACCGCACCTATCCGCATGTCGACATGGCCGAGACCGGCCGCGCCTCCGCAAGGCACCTCGCCCTGCTGCTGCAGACCAGGCAGCGCTTTGCAAAGTCGTTTCGCCAATTGCCGTTCCTGATCGCGATCAGCTGGCAATGCACCAATGACTTTCCCACCAAGGGCATCTACGAAAAACTGGCCGCGCTGGAGAGCGACGCCGTTCCGACACTGTCCTTCGCGCCCGGCTTCCCCGCCGCCGACTTCCGCGACTGCGGCCCGAGCGTGTTCGCCTATGGCAAGACGCAGGCCGATGCGGACCGCGCGGCCGATGCGATCGTCAAACTGATCGAAAGCCACGAGGACGATTTCGACGGCAAGATCTGGGCGCCCGACGACGGCGTGCGCCATGCGATGGAACTCGCCAAGCGCGCGAGCAAGCCGATCATCATCGCCGACACCCAGGACAATCCCGGCGCCGGCGGTGATTCCGACACCACTGGCATGCTGCGCGCGCTGGTACGCAACAAGGCGAGCGCTGCGACCGGCGTGATCTACGACCCGGTCTCGGCCAAGGCCGCGCATGCGGCCGGCGTCGGCGCCACCGTGACGCTGTCGCTCGGCGGCAAGTCCGGCATTCCCGGGGATGAGCCCTATCGCGAGACCTTCATCGTCGAAAAGCTCTCCGACGGCCGCTTCATCGCGCCCGGCCCCTATTACGGTGGCCGCGAGATGGAGATGGGTCCCTCCGCGTGCCTGCGCATCGGTGACGTCCGCGTCGTCGTGTCCTCACACAAGGCGCAACTCGCCGATCAGGCGATGTACCGCTATGTCGGCATCGAGCCGACCGCGCAGAAGATTCTGGTCAACAAGAGCTCGGTGCACTTCCGCGCCGATTTCGAGCCGATCGCGGAAAAGCTGATGATCTGCGCCGCGCCCGGCGCGATGCCGGCCGACACAGCCACCCTGCCCTGGACGCGCCTGCGGCCGGGCATCCGCATCAAGCCGAACGGCCCCGTTTTCACGCCCCATCACGCTAACCGGACAGGACACATGCCCACGATCGACCGCATCGACGGCTATGCCGACGAACTCACTGCTATCAGGCGCGACCTCCACGCCCATCCCGAGATCGGCTTCGAGGAAGTGCGCACCTCCGGCATCGTCGCCGACAAGCTGAAGAACTGGGGCATCGAGGTGCACCGCGGTCTCGGCGGCACCGGCGTGATCGGCGTCATCAAGGGCAAAGGTTCGGGCAGCAAGCGCATCGGGCTTCGTGCCGACATGGACGCACTGCCGATGGAAGAGAACACCAATCTGAAATGGAGTTCGAAAATCCCTGGCCGCTTCCACGGCTGCGGCCATGACGGCCACACCACCATGCTGCTCGGCACCGCGCGCTACCTCGCCGAGACCAAAAATTTCGACGGCACCGTGCATTTGATCTTCCAGCCGGCCGAGGAAGGCCTCGGTGGCGCCCGCGCGATGATCAAGGACGGGCTGTTCGAGAAGTTTCCCTGCGACGAGCTCTATGGCCTGCACAACGCGCCGGACCTCAACCTCGGCGAGATCGCGATCCTGCCCGGCCCCGCGATGGCCAGCGCCGACTTCTTCGACCTGCGCATCACCGGCTACGGCGCGCATGGCGCGATGCCAGAGCGCTCCAAGGACGCGGTGATCATCGCGACCACGCTGGCGCAGGCGATCCAGACCATCGTCAGCCGCAACGTCGAGCCGCTGCAGGCCGCCGTCATCTCGATCACGCAGATTCACGCCGGTTCCGCCTACAACGTCATCCCCGGCGAGGCGCATCTCTGCGGCACCATCCGCACCTTCTCGGATGAAGTCCGCGCCCTGATCGCCGAACGCATCCGCACGATCTGCGCCGGCATCGCGAGCGCCTATCAGTGCGTGATCGAAGCCGACATCCGCGACACCTTCGGCGTGCTGGTCAACCAGGTCGAGCAGTCCAAGGTGGTCGAGGAGGTCGCGCGCACCGTCGTCAACCCCGCCAACGTGATCACCCGCGCCCAGCCGAAGATGGGCAGCGAGGATTTCGCCGACATGCTGCAAACCATCCCCGGCGCCTATTTCTGGATCGGCCATGACGGCTCGGTGCCCGTGCACAATCCCGGCTTCGTGCTCGACGACAAGATCCTGCCGATCGGCGCCAGCATGTTCGCCCGGATCATCGAAACGCGCATGCCGGTAGGTTAGCAATGCACAAAAAGAGCGTCGAAGAGGCGGTCACCTCGCTGCACGATCTCTCCGCGGTCGATCTGATCGCGGGCTATCGGGCCAAGCAGTTCTCGCCGAGCGAGGTGCTGGAGGACGTGCTTGCGCACGTCGCTGCGTGGGAACCGCATCTCAAGGCGCTCTACGCGTTCGATCCCGACAGCGCGCGCGAGGCCGCGAAGGCCTCGACCGCGCGCTGGAGCGGGGGCGAACCTTCCGGCGCGCTCGACGGCGTGCCTGTGACGGTGAAGGACAACATCGCGACCAAGGGCGTGCCCGTCCCGCTCGGCGCTGCGAGCGTGAAGCTCGTGCCGGCCGAGAAGGACGCCCCGCCCGCTGCGCGCCTGCGCGAGGCCGGTGCGATCATCTTCGCGAAGACCACCATGCCCGATTACGGCATGCTGTCCTCGGGACTCTCCAGCTTCCACGCGCTGGCGCGCAATCCCTGGGATCTCTCCAAGAATCCCGGCGGCTCCAGCGCGGGCGCCGGCGCGGCGGCTGCGGCCGGCTACGGCCCCTTGCATCTCGGCACCGATATCGGCGGCTCGGTCCGCCTGCCTGCGGGCTGGTGCGGCCTCGTCGGCCTGAAACCCAGCTTTGGCCGCGTGCCGATCGACCCGACCTATGTCGGCCGTGTCGCCGGTCCCATGACCCGCACGGTCGACGATTGCGCGCTGATGATGAGCGTGATTGCAAAGCCCGACCGGCGCGACGGCATGAGCCTGCCCGCCGAGCCTCTTAACTGGAAGGGCCTGGAGAAATCCCCGCGCAAACTGCGCATCGGCCTGATGCTCGATGCCGGCGTCGGCCTGCCGGCAGAACGGCCGGTCCGTGATGTTGCAGTGAAAGCCGCAAAGGCGTTCGAATCCGCAGGTAGCGTCGTCACCGAGGTCGACGGCATTTTGACCCGCGAGATGCTCGACGGCCTCGACAATTTCTGGCGCGCGCGGATGTGGGACGATCTGGCCAAGCTGACGCCGGCCGAACAGGCAAAGGTGCTGCCCTACATCTTCAAATGGGGCGCATCCGGTGCGAAGCTGTCGGGCGTCGACGTCATCCGCGGCTTCAACCAGACCATGGCAATCCGGGCGGCCGCGTCAAAGCTGTTCTGCGAGCTCGACTATGTGATCTCGCCGACCGCGCCGAACGTGAACTATGCGGCGGAATGGGCCTCGCCCACCAACGATCCGATGCGGCCGTTCGAGCACATCTGCTATACCGTGCCGTGGAATATGTCGGAGAACCCCGCGGTTTCCATCAACGGCGGCTTCGACGCCAACGGATTTCCCATCGGCGTGCAGATCGTCGGCCGCCGCTTCGACGATATCGGCGTGCTCGGCATGGCCAAGGCTTTCGAGGGCTTGCGCGGCGCACAGCAGCCCTGGCCGAGCCCGCCGGCAAAGTAGGCATTCCATCATGGCCGGGCTTGTCCCGGCCATCCACGTTCTTGTACTGCTCGCATGCCCAGTCCGCGCAAGACGGACAACGGCGACCATGCGTCTCGTCTCATTGAGATCGCACTTAAGATGAGGAAGGAAACCACCATGGCGTATGAGACGATCAAATACGAGGTCGCCGAGCAGATCCTCACCATCACGCTGAACCGGCCCGACAAGCTCAACGCCTTCAACGCGCAGATGCAGGCCGAGCTGATCGACGCGTTCGACGCCGCCGACAAGGACGACGACGTCCGCGCCATCATCGTCACCGGCGCAGGCCGCGGTTTTTGCGCGGGCGCCGATCTTTCCTCGGGTGCGGATACCTTCGATCGCGATGCGCGGCGCGGGCCGGTGAAGCGTTTCGCGGACGGCAAGGTCGATTACAGCGATCCGCAGGTGCGCGATGGCGGCGGCCAGGTGACCTTGCGCATCTTCAAGTGCCTGAAGCCCGTCATCGCCGCGGTGAACGGCCCTGCCGTCGGCATCGGCGTCACCATGCAACTCGCGATGGACATCCGCATCGCCTCGGATGCCGCGCGCTTCGGCTTCGTGTTCTCCCAGCGCGGCATCGTGCCGGAGGCCGCCTCGAGCTGGTTCCTGCCGCGCATCGTCGGTATCTCGCAGGCGCTGGAATGGTGCTATTCCGGCCGCGTCTTCCCGGCCCAGGAAGCTCTCGCCGGCCGCCTCGTCAGCAAGGTCGTAGCTCCCGATGATCTCTTGCCGACCGCCCGCGCGCTGGCCAAGGAATTCGCCGCCAAGACCGCGCCGGTGTCGGTCGCGCTGATCCGCCAGATGATGTGGCGCATGATGGGTGCCGACGATCCCATGGAAGCCCACAAGGTCGACAGCCGTGGCATCTATACGCGCGGCCGCTCGGACGACGTTAGGGAAGGCGTGGTGTCGTTCCTGGAGAAGCGTCCGGCGCAGTTCAAGAACAAGGTGTCGAGCGATATGCCGGATTATTTTCCGTGGTGGAGCGAGCGGGAGTATAAGTAGGAGATCGTAGGGTGGGCAAAGCGAAGCGTGCCCACCACTCTGATTTCGGTGAGTGATAAATGGTGGGCGCGGCGCAAGAGCGCCTTTGCCCACCCTACGGCACCGTCACTCCATCACCAGCGCCACCCGCCCGATCGCCTTGCGGTCGATCAACAGCCGCATCGCTTTAGCATAATCCTGCAGCGGCAGGCGGTGCGAGACGTTGGGGCGCAGCCTGCCCTCCTCCGCCCATTGCAGCAGCGCCTTCAGGCGCACCTCGCCGAGCGCGGGATTTTTCCGTACCGCTTCACCTGCACGCACGCCGAGCACGCTGGCGCCCTTGATCAGCAGCAGGTTGGTTTTCGCCGAGCCGATGCCACCGGTAAAGCCGATCACCAGCAGCCGCGCGCCCCAGGCGATGCAGCGCATCGAGCTCTCGAACACCTCGCCGCCGACGGGATCGAACACGACGTCGGCGCCACGGCCGTCGGTGATGCGCTTGACGGCATCGCGAAACGGCTCCCGATCGTAGCGCACGAGATGATCGGCGCCCCGCGATTTCGCTATCGCAAGCTTCTCGTCGCTGGAGGCGGTCGCGATCACGGTCGCGCCCAGCATCTTGCCGATCTCGACCGCGGCAAGGCCCACGCCGCCGCCGGCGCCGTGCACCAGCAATACCTCGCCCGGCATGACCCGGCCGCGATCGATCAGCGCGTGATAGGCGGTGCCGTGACCGGCCAGATAGGTCGCACCTTCCGCATAGTCGAACGTCGACGGCATCGGCGTTAGCTGCGTCGGCATCACCACCGCTTCGTCGGTGAAGGCGCCATGGCGCATCTTCACGATGACCTTGTCGCCGACGGACACGCCGCTTGCCTCTGCGCCCACCTCGGTGACGTCGCCGGCGGCCTCCATGCCGGGCGTGAACGGCAGCTCCGGCTTGAGCTGATATTCGCCGGCCGCCATCAGCACGTCCGGAAAGTTCAATCCGGCGGCGCGGATCGCAACGCGCACCTCACCCGGTTTGACGGCGCGCGACGGAAACTCCTCCAGCCGCAACGTCTCGGGCGCGCCGAGCGCGCGGCAGACGACAGCCCGCACCATCAGGCCGCACTCGCCTTGCTGCGTTCGAGCGCCTCGCGGATCAGCGGCAGGCGGTCGTTGCCGAAGTACATGTCGGTCTTGCCCACGAAGATCGTCGGTGAGCCGAAGCCGCCGCGTGCCACGACCTCTTCCGTGTTGGCCTTGAGCTGGTCCTTGATTGCCTGCTCGGAGATGCCGGCAAAGAACTTCTGCTCGTCGACACCGACCTTCCTGCAGATCTCGGCGAGCACGGCGTCCTGCGAGATGTCCTTGTCGCCGCCCCAATAGGTCTCGAACACGGCAGTGGCGAACGGCACCATGTCTTTCCCCAGCCAGATGCAGCCGCGCATGACCTTCACACTGTTCACCGGGAACACCGTCGGCGGCATCTTGATCGCGAGGCCGGCCGAGCGCGACCAGTCGGCGAGGTCTTTTTTCATGTAGCGCGCCTTCAGCGGCACCGGCGTCTCGCGCTGCGCGTAGACGCTCGGATTGACCGTGTTGAAGATGCCGCCGACCAGGATCGGCCGCCAGATGATCTCGGCCCCCAGCTCCTTTGCCAGCGGCTGGATGTTGTGGAAGGCGAGGTAGGTCCAGGGGCTGGAACAGTCGAAGAAGAATTCAATCATGGCGTTTCCTTTGCGTCTTGTTTGTCGTGCTCTATCCCCGTCATTGCGAGCGACTTGTCCGCCATAGCTCGAAGAGCGACGGCGGAAGCGAAGCAATCCAGAATCTTTCCGCGGAACCAGCCTGGATTGCTTCGTCGCTTCGCTCCTCGCAATGACGATGGGGCGAGCAGCCTACTTCTTTCCCAGCACTTCCTTGGCACGCTGGCCGAACATGATCTTGCGCGATTCCTCGTCGAACGGCTCCTTCACGAACTTGCCGATCGCAAGCCCCGCCTGCACCTGCGGCCGTGCGCGCACCTCGGCGTACCAGCGTTTCACGCTCGGATAGTCGTCGAGCGTAAAGCCCTGCGCCTTGTGGGTCATGGCCCAGGGGAAGCAGGCGATGTCCGCGATGGAATAGTCGCCGGCGACGTAGGCGCCGGTCCTGGCCAACTGCCGGTCGAGCACGCCATAGAGCCGCGCGGCCTCGTCGCGGTAGCGCTCAATCGCATAAGGAAGCTTTTCAGCAGCATAGAGCGCGAAATGGCCGTGCTGGCCGAGCATCGGCCCGAGGCCCGCCATCTGCCACATCACCCACTGGATGGTCGTCGAGCGGCCGCGCAGATCGCTGGCCAGGAAGCGGCCGGTCTTTTCCGCGAGGTAAATCAGGATCGCACCGGTCTCGAACGCCGAGAACGGCGCACCGCCGTCGGCGGGTGCGTGGTCGACGATCGCGGGAATGCGATTGTTGGGGGAGACTGCCAGAAATTCGGGGCTGAACTGCTCGCCGGCGCGGATATTGACGGGCTTCACGTTATAGGGGAGCCCGAGTTCCTCCAGCATGATCGAGATTTTCCAGCCGTTCGGCGTCGGCGCATAATAGAGGTCGATCATCGCCCTTCCCTGTCGTCGCCAATGGAATAGAGAGCGACTTTTGTTGTTCTGTACCTTGACGTTAAGACATGGCAGGAAGGGGCGCAACACAACCTGCCGGGAGAGCCGCCATGCTGTTTCCAACCACGATCGCCGGCTCCTTGCCGAAGCCGGAATGGCTCGCCGAGCCGAACATGCTCTGGGCACCCTGGAAGTCGCAAGGCGACGAGCTTCTCCGCGCCAAGCGCGATGCGACCATGCTCGCCGTCAAGGTCCAGGAGGATGCGGGCATCGACATCGTCACCGAGGGCGAGCAGGCCCGCCAGCATTTCGTGCACGGCTTCCTGGAGAAGATCGACGGCATCGACTTCGCCCACAAGGTCGAGATGGGCATCCGCAAGGACCGCTACAAGGCGATGGTGCCACAGGTGGTCGCGCCGCTTCAGCTCAAGGGGCGTGTTCATGCCGACGAGGCGCGCGTGGCGCGCTCGCACACGAAGAAGAAGCTGAAGTTCACCCTGCCCGGCCCGATGACCATCATCGACACGATTGCGGACCGCTACTACGGTGATCGCGTCAAGATGGCCTTTGCCTTCGCCGATCTCCTCAACGAGGAAGCCAAGGCATTGCAGGCCGACGGCGTCGATCTCGTGCAGTTCGACGAGCCCGCCTTCAACGTCTACATGGACGAGGTCAACGACTGGGGTATCAAGGCGCTGGAGCGTGCCGCGCAGGGGCTGACCTGCGCCACCGCCGTGCACATCTGCTACGGCTACGGCATCAAGGCCAACACCGACTGGAAGGAGACGCTCGGCGCGCAGTGGCGGCAATACGAGCAGATCTTTCCGGCGATCGACGCGAGCCCGATCCAGCAGGTCGCAATCGAGTGCCGCAATTCGAAGGTGCCGCTCGACCTGCTCGCGCTGCTCAAGACCAAGATCGTGCAGGCCGGCGTGATCGACGTCGCCAGCGACACGGTGGAGACGGCCGAGGACGTCGTGCAGGTGATCGACGCGGTGTCGAAGTTCGTTCCCAAGAGCAACATCATCGCCACCACCAATTGCGGCATGGCGCCGATGCGGCGGGAGATCGCCGAGGCCAAGCTGATGGCGCTCGGCGCCGGTGCCGCGCTGGCGCGCGAGAAGCTGGGGTGATGGTGCTCCGAACGGCACTCGTCGTCACGGCTCTTGCGGGGATCACATTCGCTGCGCGCGCGGAGGATCGCTCCGTGCTGCTGAATTGCAAGGCCATGGTCGAGCGTGCGTCAAAGGATACGGGTACGGCAACCGAGGCCGAGCTCACCCGCTGCCGCCAGATCATGCGCGAATGGGCGCTGCGCGATGCGCGGACGACGGTGGATGAGCAAGGGCGGCCGCTGAAATAACCCCACGCTCGCTACGCTCCCTCCCGCTTGCGGGGACGGTCAGGCGCGGTGCGCGCTGGGGTGCAGCGTGACCTCATAGCCGGCGCTCATCGCGCGCAGCGTCGATGGCGGGGTCAGCAACCGCGCATCGTCAAGCTCTCGCGTGCCTTCAACATAACCCGCCGTCGACCACAGCAACGCCCCGCCCTGCATCAGCAGAAAGCTTTCCTCGCCCTGCTGAAGCATCGCGCCGTCTGGAAGCTGGTCGAGCGGCACCAGCAGCGCATGAAGCCGCTTCTTGCCGTGATCGAGCCGCTCGTGGTGCAGCACCGTGTCGATATCGTGCATGCGGACATCACGGACGCGGTTGCCCTTCTCCCACGCAGCCCGGAAGCGATTGGCATCGTCACGGCGGCAGTAGAAGCAGGGGCGATGGCCGGCGGCGAGCGCGGTGGCCTCGTCGAGGAAGAACAGCTCGGTCCAGCTGTGCGTCGTCATCACCTCGCGACGGCGGCCGCGGAATTCGCAAACACAGGTGAGCCAGGCCGGCGACGACCACCGCTTCTTGAGCAGCGTCCTGGTCGCGGGATCATGGATGATGCCGCGATTGCCGGTGAACAGGCCACGGTGCGGCGTGGCGATGATGTCGCCGGTCGGCGTGACACGGTTTTGCAGGGGCATGGCCACCTCCACCTGTCATTGCGAGCGAAGCGAGACAATCCAGAAATGCGTCTGCGGAAATAGTCTGGCTTGCTTCGTCGCTTCCCTCACGCCGCGCCGTCGCGCAGCGGCGGGTGGTAGGACAGCGCGGTGTCCCAGGGGAAGAAGATCCAGGTGTCCTGCGAGACTTCCGTGATGAAGGTGTCGACCAGCGGGCGTCCCTTCGGCTTGGCGTAGACGGTGGCGAAATGCGCATCGGGCAGCATGTCGCGCACCAGCCTGCCGGTCTTGCCGGTGTCGACGAGGTCGTCGACGATCAGAAGCCCCTTGCCGGTGCCGCCGCYGAGCTTCATCGCCGCCTCGGACATGCCCTTGAGGACCTGGAGCTCGCCCTGCTTGTCGTGGTCGTAGCTGGCGATGCAGACCGTATCGATGATGCGGACACCGAGCTCGCGCGCCACGATCGCGGCCGGCACCAGCCCGCCGCGGGTGATCGCGATGACGGCGTGGAACGGGCCGACCTCGTTGAGCCGCCAGGTCAGCGCCCGGCAGTCGCGGTGGAACTGGTCCCACGAAACAGGAAAGGCCTTGCCGGCCCGCTCCTGCGCGCTCAGTTCCGGTGCTTCGCCAGCCATTGTTGTCTCCTGCCAATCTTCATCCGGCAGCCTTTCTGCTACCGGGTGATGTTCAATCCCGCCAGCATTTCCTTCACCGCCGCCATCGCCGCTGCCAGCTTGTCCGCGTCGCGCGAGCGCACCACCAGATTGGTGTTCGGCTTCTGATCTTCGTCCATGAACGGATAGCTGCCGATGATGGTGTCGGGATGGGCGGCGGCGATCGCGCGCAGCGGACTGCCGATGTCACCCTCCCGCGCATTGGCGCGAACCGATTCGGACAGCATGCGCACGCCCGACTTCAGCTTGGGCGAGACGATGTCCATCATCGCCTGCATGATCGAGGGCACGCCGGCCATGACGATGACGTTGCCGATCTTGAAGCCGGGGGCGAGGATGGTGGCGCTCTGGATCAGCTCGGCGCCGTCGGGGATGCGGGCCATACGCAGGCGGGCCTCGTTGAGGTCCTGCTCGCTCCAGCGCTCGCGGAAGCGGGCGACGACCTCCGGATGGTGGTCGATGCCGACGCCGAACGCCTTGGCGACGCTGTCGGCGGTGATGTCGTCATGGGTTGGCCCGATGCCGCCGGTGGTGAAGACATAGGCGTAGCGATGCCGCAGTGCATCCAACGCGGCGATGATATCGTCCTCGTCGTCGGAGACGACCCGGACTTCCTTCAGGTCGATGCCGATATTGGTCAGGTATTCGGCGATGAAGCCGATATTCTTGTCCTTGGTGCGGCCGGACAGGATTTCATCCCCGATGACCAGAATGCCCGCCGTGACGATGTCGCTCATACCTTAAGTCCCTCACCTGTCGGCCCGACTTTGCCGAGGTAACGCGTTGAAGTCACGCGGTTTTGCTGCCGAAATAAGCAGTCCTCAGCCATTTTTTGAGGCACCGTCCCGGCTGTCCCCGGCAAATGCCACAACTCCATGCTTATCGCGCTGGCCCAGCCCTTGCTACCTCCTCAGAGTCATGCACTCTTGCCGCATGGCCAGGACGTTGCGGTCTTCACCAAGGCCTGACGACCTGTCGAATGGCGCAATGCCTTGCGGAGACAAGTCGGGATCTATGGCAGTCGCGTTTGATGAAATGAACATTCCCGGCGGGGACCTTCGCCCCGCCTATCAGGAGCTGGCGCGCTGGCTCAAGGAGACGCCTCCCGAGGCGCTCGAATATCGCCGCCAGGAGGCCGAGCTCCTGTTCCGCCGCATCGGCATCACCTTTGCCGTCTATGGCGATTCCGAATCCACCGAGCGCCTGATCCCCTTCGACGTGATCCCGCGAATCATGTCCGGCAAGGAATGGGCGCTGCTGGAGAAGGGCCTGAAGCAGCGCGTGCGCGCACTCAACATGTTCCTGCGCGACATCTATCATGGCCGCGACATCCTGCGCGCCGAGGTCGTGCCCGACGACCTGATCTTCCAGAACCCGGTGTTCCGCCCCGAGATGAACGGCCAGCAGGTGCCGCACGACGTCTACGTGCACATCGCCGGCATCGACATCGTCCGGGTCGATGCCGAGGACTTCATCGTGCTGGAGGACAATGCCCGTACCCCGTCGGGTGTGTCCTACATGCTGGAAAACCGCGAGATCATGATGCGGTTGTTTCCGGACTTGTTCGCCCGCCACAGAGTGGCGCCGGTCGAACGCTATCCGGACGAGCTGCTTTCCGCCCTGCGTTCGGTGGCGCCGCAAGGCGCCTCCGGCGAGCCGACGGTCGCCCTGCTCACGCCCGGCGTCTACAACTCGGCCTACTACGAGCACTCCTTCCTTGCCGACAAGCTCGGCATCGAACTGGTCGAAGGCCGCGACCTCATCGTCAAGAACAACGAAGTGTTCATGCGAACGACCGAGGGGGTGAAGCGGATCGACGTGATCTATCGCCGCGTCGACGACGATTTCATCGACCCCCTCACCTTCCGCCCCGACTCCGTGCTCGGCGTGCCCGGGCTGATGTCGGCTTATGCGGCCGGCAACATCACGCTCGCCAACGCGGTCGGCACCGGCATCGCCGACGACAAGGCGATCTACTCCTACATGCCGGACATCGTGAAATTCTATCTCGGCGAGGAGCCGATCCTGAAGAACGTGCCGACCTGGCGCTGCCGCGAGCCGAAGGACCTCGCCTACGTGCTCGACAATCTCGGTGAGCTCGTCGTGAAGGAGGTGCACGGCTCCGGCGGCTACGGCATGCTGATCGGCCCCGCCGCGACGAAAGCGACGATCGAGGCCTTCCGCGAAAAGCTCAAGCGCGAGCCGGAAGGTTTTATCGCGCAGCCGACGCTGGCGCTCTCGACCTGCCCGACCTGTACGGCAAGCGGGCTTGCGCCACGCCACGTCGACCTGCGGCCCTTCGTGCTCACCGGCAGCAAGAGCACCACGATCGTGCCCGGCGGACTGACACGGGTCGCGCTCAAGGAAGGCTCCCTGGTGGTGAATTCAAGCCAGGGCGGCGGCACCAAAGACACCTGGATCCTGGACGAGTAGTCAGATGCTGTCGCGTACCGCCGAAAACCTCTACTGGCTCGCCCGCTATGTCGAACGGGCCGAATATCTCGCGCGCACCATCGATGCGACGCTGCGCGTCACTGCGCTTCCCGCCGCCTATATCGGCAAGACCAATGAATGGGACTCGGCGCTTCTCACCGCCGGCGTCGCCGCGAGCTTCTATCAGCAATACGAAGTCGCCAACGAGCACAACGTCGTCGACTACCTCTCGTTCTCGGCAAGCAATCCATCATCGATCAGGAACTGCATCGAGGCGGCGCGGCTGAACTCGCGCTCGGTGCGCACCGCGCTCACCAGCGAGATGTGGGACACCATCAACTCGGCCTGGATCGAGCTCCAGGAGGTCTGGAGCAAGGGCACCTCCACGCGCGAGGATCTCGCAAAATTCCTGCGCTTCGTGCAGGAGACTTCACTGCGCTTCGACGGCTCGGCCTACCGGACCATGCTGCGCAACGACGCCTACTGGTTCTCGCGGATGGGCGTGCATCTGGAGCGCGCCGACAACACCGCGCGCATCCTCGACGTGAAGTACCACGTGCTGCTGCCCGAGGAGGAGCATGTCGGCGGCCCGCTCGACTTCTATCAGTGGAGCTCGATCCTGCGCTCGGTCTCGGCGCTGACAGCCTATCACTGGGTCTATCGCGAGACACTGAAGCCGTGGCTGATTGCGGACCTGCTTATCCTCAACGACACGCTGCCGCGCTCGCTGGCAAGCTGTTACGGCAATCTCGTGCGCAACCTCGACCAGATCGGCGTCGCCTATGGCCGCCAGGGCCCCGCCCAGCGCCACGCCCGCGGCATCCGCAACCGGCTGGAACACAGCAATATGAACGACATTTTCCAGCACGGCGTGCATGAATTCATTCAGGAATTCATCACGGACAATTCCAGGCTGGGCGAAATCATCACGAAGCAGTATTTGATCTGATGTCCCCCGGCTGACGAAAACGGGATATCGTCATGGCCGGGCTTGTCCCGGCCATCCACGTTCTTGCTTTTGCGCGGCGAGGAAGATCGTGGATGCCCGGGACAAGCCCGGGCATGACGAGCTTCTTCGCAATAGGCAGCGGTCCAACCACTAACTTCACGGTCCACCATGCGCCTGCGAATCCTGCACACCACGACCTATCGCTACGAGCCGCCGGCCACCAGCGTGATCCAGATCCTGCGCATGACGCCCGGCAGCCATGACGGGCAATATGTGGCGGAGTGGCAGATCGACGTCTCGACCGACACCAAGCTCGACACCCATGAGGACGCCTTCGGCAACGTCACCCATGTGCTGTCCTGCGGACCCGTCGGCGACATCAAGATCACCGCCGAGGGCCTGATCGAAACCCACGACACYGGCGGCGTGCTGCGCGGCGCCGACGAGCGTTTTCCGGCCGGCATGTTTTTGCGCGCCACTGACCTCACCACCGTCAATCCGGCGATGACGACGGTCGCGCGGCAGTTGCGCAGCGAGGCCGAGAGCGACACGCTCGGCTTCCTGCACACGCTGATGACGCAAATCAGCGATCACATGACCTTCGACGAGGATCCGACCAACAGCGGCACCTCGGCGGCCGAAGCGTTCACGCTCAAGCGCGGCGTCTGCCAGGACTACGCGCATATCTTCATCGCCTGCGCCCGCAGCGGTGGCGTGCCGGCGCGCTTCGTCTCCGGCCATTTCCTGCGCTCGGACGGCACGGTGCACCAGGACGCCGGCCATGCCTGGGCGGAAGCTTACGTCGACGGTCTCGGCTGGGTCGGCTTCGATCCCGCCAACTGCATCTGCACCACCGACGCCCATGTCCGCGTTGCGATCGGGCTCGACTATCTCGGCGCAGCCCCCGTGCGCGGCACCCGCTATGGCGGCGGTGCGGAGACGCTGACGGTGGCCGTGAAGGTCGAGCAGGCCGGCCGCGGCGGGCAATCGCAGTCCCAGTCACAGCGGCAGAGCTAGGCGCTGCGGTATCTCGTCACGAGGCATCTGCGGCGCAATCACGTCGCAGCGTTACAGCTGTAATCGACGACGGCCCGCGCTGAAACCGTCCCGTAGCGCCATCTCTTCAACCTCCGTTGTGATCCGTTTCCGCAACAGAGGTTGAGACAGATGCGGCTTCACGACAAGAACAAGAAGCATTCCGTCCCCTGCGCGATCCCCACCAAGACATGCTTGCGGGGATCCGGGAGTTGGCTCCCGAGATCAAGGCCCGCGCCGCCGAGATCGAAGCCGCACGCCGCGTCCCGCCCGACCTCGTGGAACGGCTGCGGTCGATCGGGCTCTTCCGGATGTTCGTTGCGCGGAGCCATGGCGGGCTGGAGCTGGATTTTCCGGCCGGACTGGAGGTCATCAAGGCACTGGCCCGTCTCGACGGCTCGATCGGCTGGATCGCGACTGTCGCCGGAGCCAGCAGCCTCTTCGTCGCAGCGTCACCCCCGGAATTGTACCAGCGCATCTATCAGGACGGACCCGATACGGCGATCTGCGGCTCATCCCAACCGGGTGGAACGGCAGAGCGCGTGGCCGACGGTTATCGCGTCAAGGGCCGCTGGCCGTTCGCCAGCGGTTGCACGCACGCCGACTGGATCGGCGGGTTCTGCATTGTCACCGAAAATGGCAAGCCGGTCCCCGGCCCGCAGGGCAAGCCGCTGCTTCGCGTCGTTGTGTTGCCGGCGCGCGACTGGGAGATCGAGGACACTTGGCACGCGGCGGGGCTCAAGGGCACCGGCAGCCATCACGTCACGCTGCGGGAGACGCTGGTTCCCGAGGCCAATTTCTTCGATCTCGATGCCGCCCCGCGCCAGTCGGGTCCGCTCTATCGGGCGCTGCGCCAATGGCTGCCATTGGTGCACGGCGCATTCACGGTAGGCATGGCCGAGGGCACCGTCGATGACCTGCTCGCGCTGGCGGGCACCGGAAGGCAGCAATTGTACGCGGCCGTGCCGATGCGGGAGTCCGAGATCTTCCAGTACGATCTCGGCCGGATCTCCGCCGACCTCGGGGCCGCGCAAGCGTTTCATGAGGTCCAGGCCGCCAGCCACTGGCGTCACGCGCTGGCGGGAACGCTGAACGACGAAGACCTCATGATCGAGGGGGCCCGGTCCGCGACCTGGCTCGCCACGACCTGCGTCGGCATCGCGGATGCCTGCTTTGCGCTGGCCGGCGCCAGCGTGGTCTATGACAGTTCGCCGCTGCAGCGGCGCCTGCGCGACCTTCACGTCGCAGCTCAGCACGCTCACGCGCAGCAGCGGCAATATGTCGACGTCGGCAAGCTGGCCTTGCGTCGTGCGGCCGGACATGCCGGCTGAGCGCTCGAGCCGTGCTACACTCGCGGGATCAGACCTGACCCCGCGAGGTACCCCATGGCGACCGTAAAGCTGCTTTCGGACGATGAACTCTCCGCCGAGGCGCGCGCCGTTTTCGACGATATCCGCAAGGTGCGGAAGTCGGACTTCGTCAACAATTTCTGGCGCGCGCTGGCGCATGATCCGAAGACGCTGCGGCGGACTTGGGAGAGCATCAAGGAGGTGATGGCACCCGGCGCGCTCGATCCCAAGATCAAGGAAATGCTCTATGTCGCAGTCTCGATCGCGCATGGCTGCAGCTATTGCATCCATTCGCACACCGCGGGCGCACGGGCCAAGGGCATGACCGAGGCCGAATATGGCGATGCTCGCCATCGTCGGCATGGCCGCGGAGACCAACCGGCTGGTCACGGCGCTCGGCGTCCCCGTCGACGAGGCGTTTCTCGTCGATGCCGCTGACTGAGCGGCAGAGATAGCTGTTTCGCCGGAGAATGACGACCTCCCCCGGGGAATCGGGGGTTTCATGCCTCCCCGAAATTGGCTAGTAATTCCGCGCAAACGCGTTCGGGGACGGGAAATGACCTATTGTTGCGGAATCCTGGTTCGGGACGGTCTGGTGATGATCGCCGACACCCGAACCAATGCCGGGCTCGACAATGTCTCGACCTTCCGCAAGCTCCACATCTTCTCCAAACCCGGCGACCGCATCATGGCGATCGCCAGCGCCGGTAACCTCGCCATCAGCCAGTCGGTGCTGTCGACGCTGACCGAAGGCCTGGAGGACCCCACCACGGGCGAGGTCGAGACGCTGATGAACGCGCCGACCATGTTCCAGGCCGCCCAGCGCATCGGCCGGGCGATCCGGGCGGTGCACGCGACCGAAGGACCCGCGCTGAGATCCGAAGACGTTTCCTTCGACGTCTCCTTCCTGTTCGGCGGCCAGATCAAAGGCGCGCGCATGCGCCTGTTCATGGTCTACACCGCCGGCAATTTCATCGAGTGCACCACGGACACGCCCTACCTGCAGATCGGCGAGCACAAATACGGCAAGCCGGTGCTCGACCGCGCCATGCATTACGACGTCGAGCTGTACGAGGCGCTGAAGACCGGCCTGATCTCGATGGACTCGACCATGCGCTCCAATCTCGGCGTCGGTCTGCCGATCGACGTGCTGGTGGTGCGCGCAGACGCCTGCGATGCCGATCTCAACCACCGCATCGAGGCGGGCGAGCCCTATTTCCACGACCTCCGTTCGCGCTGGTCGGCAGCGTTGCGCGCGGCGCATCAGAACATTCCGCGGCCGCCGTACAAGAACGAAAAAGAACCAAAAACCTGACAGCCAACTTGAAGAGAGAAAAGGCAGGAAACGATGAGTGAAGCAAACAAGATCGCAGTGGTGACGGGCGCGGGCACCGGTGTCGGGCGCGCGGCGTCGCTGGCGCTGATGAACACCGGCTTCACCGTGGTGCTGGTCGGGCGCCGGCTCGACATGCTCGAGGAGACCGCGAAGCTCGGCTCCGCGGGCAAGAGCCTGTGCGTCACCGCCGACATGACCAAGCCGGATTCGATCGCCGCGCTGTTCGACAAGGTGAAGGCGACCTATGGCCGGCTCGACGTGCTCTTCAACAATGCCGGCATGGGCGCGCCGGCGGTGAACTTCGAGGATCTGAGCCTCGAGCAGTGGCAGGCGGTGGTGAACACCAACCTCACCGGCCCGTTCCTGTGCACCCAGCACGCCTTCCGCATCATGAAGGACCAGAGCCCGCGCGGCGGTCGCATCATCAACAACGGCTCGATCTCGGCGCACGCGCCGCGTCCGTTCTCGGCGGCCTATACCTCGACCAAGCATGCCATCACGGGCCTCACCAAGGCCTCCAACCTCGACGGCCGCATGTACGACATCGCGGTCGGCCAGGTCGACATCGGCAATGCCGCGACGCCCATGACCGATCGCATGGTCAACGGCCCCGGCGTGCTRCAGCCCGACGGCACGACCAAGCATGAGCCGCGCATGGACGCCAAGGCGGTCGGCGATGCCGTCGCCTACATGGCCGGCCTGCCGCTCGATGCCAACGTGCTGACGATGACGGTGATGGCCACCAAGATGCCGTTCGTCGGACGGGGCTAAACTAAAAAAGTGAAAAACAACCCCATGCACAGTAGGCGGCGTGGGGTTGCGACTTGCCTTTGGCAAACGCGGTGACGTCGGCTAAATCCCCGCGCTGCCTCCACAATCGTCATTGCGAGCGCAGCGAAGCAATCCAGGGTGTTTCCGCGGAGAGATTCTGGATTGCTTCGTCGCTTTGCTCCCCGCAACGACGGATGATAGAGCGGAGCCCTACTCCAAACTCTCCACCTGCCGTAGGCTSGGAAACAGCTTCATCCACAGCAGCGCGACCGCGACGGTGCAGACGCCGCCGAGCACGGCCGCAGGCATCGCGCCGAGCAGCGCGGCTGCGACGCCGCTCTCGAACTGGCCGAGCTGGTTGGAGGCGTTGATGAAGAGGAAGTTGACCGCGCCGACCCGGCCGCGCATCTCGTCGGGGGTTGAGAGCTGCACCAGCGAGAAGCGGATCACGACGCTGATCGTGTCGGCCGCGCCGAGAACCGCGAGCGACAACACCGACAGCCACATCCACGACGACAGCGCGAACACGACCGTGGCGACGCCGAACACGATCACAGCCTGGAACATGCGCAGGCCCACATGCCGCGAGATGGCGTGACGCGCCAGCACCATGGTCATCAGCAGCGCACCGACCGCGGGCGCGGCGCGCAAGATCCCGAGCCCCATCGGGCCGGTCTGGAGGATGTCGCGGGCATAGATCGGCAACAGCGCGGTGACGCCGCCGAACAGCACGGCAAACAGATCGAGCGAGATGGTGCCGAGGATCGCCGGGTTGCTGCGGATGAAGCGGACGCCGGCGAAGATGTTGTCGGCGTCGGTCCCCTCCTTGGAGACCGCCTGCGGACGCGGCCGGATGAAGCCGGTCAAAATCATCCCGAGAATCCAGAACAGCAGCATCACGGCATAGGCAAGATGCGGCGCGACCGCGTAGGCAAAGCCGCCGAGCGCCGGCCCGGTGATGGTTGCGACCTGCCCTGCGCCGCTCGCGACTGCGGTTGCGCGCTGGAGCGATCCCTGCGGCGCGATCAGCGGCAGCAGCGCCGCGGTGGTCGGGCTCTCGAAGGCGCCGGCAATGCCGAGCACGAAGGTCGCGATGAAGATCTGCACCTCGCTGACCAGGCCGAGATAGGTGATGATCACGAGATAGAGCGTGGTCGCGGCTTCCACGAGCTGGCAGAGCTGGACCACGCGCTTGCGCTCAAAACGGTCGGCGGCGTGGCCGGCGACGAACACCAGAAGCGGGTGGGCAGGAACTGCACGAGGCCGACCATGCCGAGGTCGAAGGCCGAGCCGGTGAGATCGTAGATCTGCCAGCCGATCGCGACCGCCGCGATCTGGCTGGAAAAGCGCGACAGGCTGCGCGAGAGCAGGAAGAACAGGAAGGCGCGGTGGGCGAGGAGCGCGCGGGCACTGACCGGCGGACTGGCTGATATTGGCTGCTCTGGCATCGCCTCTTGGGTCACCCTGGACCGTCCGCCCCCTGATGTCGACGTGCCCCCGCGTGACTGAGGCGCCCCTGCTTGTCAACAGCGAGAGGCTCAGGTCACCTCCCGGCATTGCGTTTGCAACGCGGGCGCGGCCATAATCATTGAGGGTTTGGGGACACCATGCTGCGCTTGCAATCGGCACTCGGCATTTTCGCATTGCTGTTGATCGCTTTCGCGTTGGCAGAGAATCGCCGCGCCGTATCGCTGCGGCAGGCTGCGATTGGCCTCATCGCGACATTCGTCACCGCGGCTGTCCTCCTGAAAGTGCCCGTCGTCGCTCGGGCTTTTGGGGCGATCAACGACGCGGTCGGCGCGATCTCCGCGGCCTCCCGCGCCGGCTCCTCCTTCGTGTTCGGCTATGTCGGGGGCGGTCCCCTGCCCTTCGATCTGAAGGTGCCGGGCGCCGATTTCATCCTGGCGTTCCAGGCGCTGCCGATCGTGCTTGTCATGAGCGTGCTGACGACGCTCTTGTTCTACTGGCGCGTGCTGCCGCCGGTCGTGCGCGGCATGGCTTGGCTGCTGGAGCGGACGCTGGGCGTCGGCGGCGCGGTCGGGCTCTCGACCGCGGCCAACATCTTCCTCGGCATGGTCGAGGCACCGCTGTTCGTGCGGCCGTATCTGGCGCAGATGACGCGCAGCGAATTGTTCCTGGTGATGACCGGCGGCATGGCTGGCATCGCCGGCACGGTGCTGGTGCTCTATGCGACGCTGCTGGCGCCGCTCATTCCCGATGCCGCCGCCCATTTCGTCATCGCCTCGGTGCTGGGCGCGCCGGCCGCGATCCTCGTCAGCCTGATCATGGTGCCGGAGACTTCAGACAAGCGCACCGGCGGCGCGCTGGAGGATCCCGAGATGGACGTCTCCGGCCCGATGGATGCAATCGTGAAGGGGACGAGCTCGGGGATCGAACTGCTGATCAACATCGTCGCCATGCTGCTGGTGCTGGTGGCGCTGGTCTATCTCGTCAATGCCGTCCTCGGCCTGCTGCCTGATATCGGCGGCGCCGCGATCTCGCTGCAACGGCTGCTGGGCCTAGTGATGGCGCCGGTGTGCTGGCTGATGGGATTGCCCTGGGAGCAGGCGGTGACCGCCGGCAGCCTGATGGGCACCAAGACCGTGCTCAACGAGCTGATCGCCTACGTCGACTTCTCAAAACTGCCGCCCGATACGCTCGATCCCCGCTCGCGCCTGATCATGCTCTACGCAATGTGCGGCTTCGCCAACTTCGCCAGCCTCGGCATCATGATCGGCGGCTTAGGGGTGATGGCGCCGGAGCGGCGCGAGGAGATCAACGCGCTCGGGCTGAAATCGATCGTGTCGGGGACGTTGACGACGTGTTTGATGGGGGCGGTGGTGGGGGTGTTGAGCTGAGTGGCCGTAGCCCGGATGGAGCGCAGCGAAGCAATCCAGAATCTTTCCGCAGTGACAGTCTGGATTGCTTCGCTGCGCTCGCAATGACGAGGAGAGAGGCTACGCCTTCAACTCCACCGTCCTGAACTCCGCCGGCAGGATCACCTCCAGCAGCTCCACGTCATCCGAATAGTCCAAAATCATGTGCTTGATCTTCGGCGGCTGGGTCCAGGCGCTGCCTTCCTTCATCAAGGTCTCGCCCTGGCCGTCCATGTAGGTCTTCACCCAGCCCTTGAGCACGTAGACCATCTGGAATTCGACGTCGTGGAAGTGCAGCTTCGACACCTCGTTCGGATCGCAGGGGCCTTGCAGGCGGATCACGTGGGCTTGCGCGAGGCCGTGGCTGGCTTCGGCGATGCCGAGGTCGCGATACTTAGCGTAGGCGCGCAGGCCGTCGGCCTTGAAGTCTTCCTCGCGGTGATGGCTGATGGCGATGCGCTGCTTGGGACGGGCGGGCTTTTTCGGAGCGGCCTTCGCCGGTGTCGTGCGCGCCTTTGCCTTCACCGCCTTGCGCGCCGAGGATCGTGCCACGGCCTTGGCTCCGCTCCGCTTCTTCACCGTGGCCTGGGCTGCACTGCGCGATTTTGTTTTCTTGGCCATGGGCCGCCTCCCTGTTGTTATAGGCGGAGGCTAGCACAGAACGAGATATCGTAGGGTGGGCAAAGCGAAAGCGTGCCCACCATTGCCAGATGCAATCGTGGAGAGATGGTAGGCACGGCGCGAGCGCGCCTTTGCCCACTCTACGATGCCGGCGCGCTGTTCAATGCAGCCGGAACACGCCATCCACGGCGCGCAGTTCGGCCGGCTTGATCAGCTTGGAATGCGCGACGGTCACCGAATGGAGCGGACCGTCGAGCTTTTCCTGCCAGAACGCCAGGAAATCCTTCAGCGCCGGAAATTTCGGAAACATGTCGTAGTTCTGCCAGACGTAGGTCTGGAGAAGCGAGGGATGATCGGGCATCCGATAGAGAATTTGGGCCGTCGTCAGCCCGTAACCCAAAAGCTGTTTCCGGAAATCTTCGGAAACGCCCCCACTCCGCAAGCCCATGCCAACCTCCTTTGCAGGAGCGCATTCAAGGGGCGGCTTGGTCGGTGTGCGCCTTACGACCCACCCGGTACTGATGCGCTCACATGAGAGAAATGTGACGCAAACTGACAATCCATCTCAAGCCTAAAAGTTTAACAAGCTGTTGAAATTCAATGCTTTAGCAGCAGAGGCGGCTCCGTGCTAATACGGTCACCGGGCGGGTTAACGATGGTAAAGAGATTCTGGCACCCGGGCCTTCAGAGTGCCGATTTTTCTGCTAGAAGCCCTTGCCCCCGCAAAATTCCTGTCCTATTTCAGCCTCGCCTGTGCTAGCACTCGCTGGCACAGACTGCTAATGCCAAAAAATTCCCATACCGTGCAACTACTTAGGAGGACTGCATGAAATTCCGTCCGCTTCACGACCGCGTCGTGGTCAAGCGTATCGACGCAGAAGAGAAGACCGCCGGCGGCATCATCATTCCCGACACTGCCAAGGAAAAGCCCTCGCAGGGCGAAGTCGTCGCCGTCGGCCCCGGTGGCCGCGACGAAGCTGGCAAGCTGATCCCGATCGACCTGAAGGTCGGCGACCGCGTGCTGTTCGGCAAGTGGTCCGGCACTGAAGTCAAGATCGACAACGTCGACCTGCTGATCATGAAGGAAAGCGACATCATGGGCGTCCTCGACGTCCCCGCTTCCAAGAAGAAGGCGGCCTAAGAGCCCCCTCTCCCCACCAGCTAAACACCTAAGGAAAAATCCAGATGTCAGCTAAAGAAGTCAAATTCGGCGTCGATGCACGCGACAAGATGCTGCGTGGCGTCGACATCCTCGCCAACGCCGTCAAGGTGACGCTCGGCCCCAAGGGCCGCAACGTCGTCCTCGACAAGTCGTTCGGCGCTCCCCGCATCACCAAGGACGGCGTCACCGTCGCCAAGGAGATCGAGCTCGACGACAAGTTCGAGAACATGGGCGCGCAGATGGTGCGCGAAGTCGCCTCCAAGTCGGCTGACGCGGCCGGCGACGGCACCACCACCGCAACCGTGCTCGCGGCTGCGATCGTTCGTGAAGGCGCAAAGTCGGTTGCCGCCGGCATGAACCCGATGGACCTGAAGCGTGGTATCGACCTGGCCGTGGAAGCCGTGGTCGCCGACCTCGTCAAGAACTCCAAGAAGGTCACCTCGAACGACGAGATCGCCCAGGTCGGCACCATCTCGGCGAACGGCGATGCCGAAATCGGCAAGTTCCTCTCCGACGCCATGAAGAAGGTCGGCAACGAGGGTGTCATCACCGTCGAGGAAGCCAAGTCGCTCGAGACCGAGCTCGACGTCGTCGAGGGCATGCAGTTCGACCGCGGCTACATCTCGCCCTACTTCGTCACCAACGCCGACAAGATGCGCGTTGAGATGGACGACGCCTACATCCTCATCAACGAGAAGAAGCTCTCCTCGCTGAACGAGCTGCTGCCGCTGCTCGAGGCCGTGGTGCAGACCGGCAAGCCGCTGGTCATCGTCGCCGAGGACGTCGAAGGCGAAGCGCTTGCGACCCTCGTCGTGAACCGTCTGCGCGGTGGTCTGAAGGTCGCGGCCGTCAAGGCTCCGGGCTTCGGCGATCGCCGCAAGGCCATGCTGCAGGACATCGCGATCCTGACCGGCGGCCAGGCGATCTCGGAAGATCTCGGCATCAAGCTCGAGAACGTCACGCTCAACATGCTCGGTCGCGCCAAGAAGGTGATGATCGACAAGGAGAACACCACGATCGTCAACGGCGCCGGCAAGAAGGCCGACATCGAGG